>DASSUE010000127.1:0-8516 GCA_035707305.1 Gemmatimonadales bacterium | reverse complement strand
TGGTGGACCTGCTCGACGAGTACATGCCCATCGTCGCGGGGAGTGAAGTGAACGACGATCCGTTCGCCCCGATCTCCAAGTTCGCGCGAGACCGCCTGGACGAATGCGGCGACGCGACGGCCATCGGCTGGGTGCACCGCTCGGGGCGCTACGTCGAGAAGCTCGCCACTCCGGACGTGACCATCGCCGACATCATCGGGGACGTCGACCCGATCAAGGCGGCCCGCGGCGGCCATCTGCTCTCGGACGAGCTGACGATGCACTTCGGCCTCCTGCCCCGGGCGAACCGCGGGCTGTTCGCCATCAATGAGCTTCCGGACCTGAGCGGCAAAGTGCAGGTCGGCTTGTTCAACATCATGCAGGAAGGCGATGTCCAGATCAAAGGGTATCCGGTTCGCCTGCCGCTCGATGTGCTGCTCGCGTTCACGGCGAATCCCGAGGACTACACCGCCCGCGGCAAGATCATCACGCCGCTTAAGGACCGGATTGGCTCGGAGATCGTGACCCACTATCCCCGCACCGTCCCGCTCGGCATGGAGATCACCGTGCAGGAAGCGTGGACCGAGCGAGGGGACTTGAGTGTGGACGTCCCCGACTTCGTGCTCGAGCTGATCGAGCGGATCGCATTCGAAGCACGGGAAGACAAGCGAGTGGACAAGCGGTCGGGCGTGAGCCAGCGGCTGCCGATCAGCGTGCTGGAGAACGTCATATCCAACGCCGAGCGTCGGGCCGTCCTGCACGGCTCACGTCGAGTGGTGCCTCGGGTGAGCGACGTCTACACCGCGATCCCGTCCATCACCGGCAAGCTGGAGCTGGAATACGAGGGTGAGCTCCAGGGCAGCGAGACGATCGCCCGGGAGCTGATCCGCCGAGCCGCGGGCCGCGTGCTCGACGAGCGGCTGGGTGGAGCCGACTTCGGACGCATCGTGGCCTGGTTCGATCAGGGCGGCGCGCTCAAGGTGTCGGGTGACGAGCGGGCCGAGGTCTGTCTGAAGGGATTCGCGCTGGTGCCCGGGCTGGTGGAGACCGCGACCGACGGCGGGCTCGCGCCGCAGGCCGACACCGAGCACACCATCGCCGCCTGCGAGCTGGTGCTGGAGGGGCTGGCGGCGCACAAGCGCATCACCCGCAACGAAGAGCTGGGCTACACCCGCGCCAAGCCGGAGCGGCGGGAACCCGGCAGTGGGTACGGCAAGGGCGGGATTGCGTTTGGGTGAGGGAACGGGCAAGAACGGCAACTAGCGCCCGTCTTTGTCTATTTCCACCCTCGCCGTTCCGCCTCCGCGAGGATCACCGCGGCCGCACCATCGAGCCCGAGCCGCTCACTGTTCAGCACGAGATGGTAGTTCACCGGGTCCTTCCAGTCGCGGCCATAGCGCTCCTTGTGGTAGCGCGCCCGCGCCTCGTCGGTCTCCTTCATGATGCGTTCCGCGTCCTTCACGTCCATGCCGAGTCGCTCGGCGGCGAGGCGGAGTCGAAACGCCGGCGAGGCCACCAGCTTCACATGCAGCGCATCGCGCTCCCGATCGAGTAGCACCGGCGCGGCCCGGCCGATCAGCACTACGCGTCCCTGTGCCGCCGCCTCCGCGACGACGGCCTCCGTGATCCGGACCAGCGCCGGTTCCGACAGCTCCGGGACCGTGCCCTTGGCGGGGGGAAAGAGCTCCGGCGTGGAGCTCGCCAGGACGCGGGCCAGCCGCTCGATGAACGTGGGCGTCCGCTCGTCCTGTTCGGCTACCTCGGCCATCGACAACCCGGCGCGCTCGGCGACGCGCTCGACCAGCTCGTTGTCAACCAGACGCCAGCCCAGCGCTTCGGCGACCCGCCGTCCGACCTCGGAGCCCCCGGCGCCGTATTGACGCGACACGGTGATCAGCACGGGTCTAATAGACGGCGACGGCGGTAAAGGCGGTAGGGGCGGCAATGCATGCTATGGCGCCACCTCCCGCCCACTCTCGCCCGTTCTCGCCGGTTCTCGTCCACGCTCGCCCCTTCTCGTCCGTTCCCTCGCGGGCTGCAGGGTCCACATCGTCCAGGCCGCGATCATCGCGCAGGCGAGCCCGCCCAGCCCCATGGACCATTCGACGCCGAGGTGTTCGGACACCCAACCGGCCTGCAACGAGCCCAACGGTGCGAGGCCCAGCACCAGAAACGAGTAGACCCCCATGACCCGTCCCCTCAGGTGATCCGGTGCATGAATCTGCAGCAGGGTGTTGGCCAGGATTCCGTTCGCTGCCATCGTCCAGCCGGCGACCGTGAAAATGACCAGCGAGGCGGCGAACTGGTGCGCGGCCGCGGCCAGGACGAGCGCGACACCGAACAGGACCGAGGTCCAGGCCAACATGCGTCCCTTGCGGAACCGGGTCCCCCACCCCGCGATGAAGATCGCCGCGGTCGCGGCGCCCAGCCCGATGCTGGCGATCAGTGCCGCGTACCCCGCAGCGCCGACGCCCAGCACGTCGCGGGCGAACACGGGAGCCATGGTCATGAAGGGGAACCCGAAGATGCTGAACGCGGCGATCAGCAACGCGAGCGCGCGGGGCCAGCCGTTTCCCAGCACGTAGCCGAACCCCTCGCGCAGCGCCGCCCGCGCATCGCGGTGCTCGGCGGGCGGCGGCATGGGGCCGAAATCCATGCGGAACAGTCCAGCGAGCACGGCCAGATAGCTCACCGCGTTCACGAAAAAGCAGGCCGCGATTCCCGCGCCGGCGATCACCACTCCAGCGATCGACGGCCCGACCACTCGCGCGAGGTTGAACGCCGACGAGTTGAGCGCGATGGCGTTCATGAGGTCGTTCTTGCTCACCATGTCCGCCGTGAACGCCTGGCGTACCGGCACCTCGAACGCCGACAGGAGCCCGAACAACACGGCGAGTGTCATCACCCACTCCACCGTGATGCGGTTGGAGGCAACCAGAGACCCAAGGACGAGCGCCTCGAGCAGCATGAGCGACTGGAGCACGATGAGGAACCGGTGGCGGTCGACCCGGTCCGCCACGACTCCGCCGTACAGCGTGAACAGGAGGATCGGCAGCGAGCCGAGCGTCGTGACCAGCCCGACGGCGAACGCGGAGTCGGTGAGCTCGAGAACCAGCCAGCCGTGAGCGACTTGCTGGATCCAGGTCCCGCAGAGAGAGAGAAACTGGCCCGCCAGGAAGAGACGGAAGTTGCGATGCCGGAGCGCGGAAAAGGTGGCGGGCGCGGGCGAGAGCACGGGGGAAGATAGCCCCGAGTTGAACCCCGGCGCATGGGACGGTAGTATCCGATATCTCGATTCTCGCCGGGCGTATGCGCTTCACCACTTACACCAAGTACATCCCCGAGCTCGCCGATGCCGTCAACCTGCAAGGGTTGCTGGACCAGCTGACCGATTTCCTGCTTCAGTCGGGCTTCGCCGGGCAGGGACAGTCGTTCTGGCAGGATGAGATGGGTGATGGCGACCGGTCGCTGGACGCCCTCCGGCAGGCGATCCTGCAGGCGCTCATGGAATCGGGCCAGCTCACCCCCGAGATGCTGCAGGTGCTTCGGGGCGAAGGTACCGGCGATGCCGAGCGGGACCGAGAGGTGGAACGGCAGCTCGGCGAGCTCCTCGACCGGATCGTGCAGCGATTGATCGACGAAGGCTATCTGAACGTGGGTCAGACCCCCCAGATGCCTGCGGGCTATCAGTCAGTCCTGGGCCCGGGAGGTGCGGCGCAATCCGCCGCGCAGCAGGTGCACTTCAGCCTCACCGAGAAGGGCATCGATTTCCTGGGCTACAAGACGCTCAAGAACCTGCTCGGCAGCGTGGGACGGGCCAGCTTCGGTGCCCACGACACGCCGTACCTCTCCACCGGCGTCGAGACTGAGGGGGGGAGCAAGCCGTACGAGTTCGGGGACGTGCTCAATCTGGACGTGCCGGCCACCCTCTCCAGCGCCATCGCGCGCGAAGGGATCGGAGTCCCTCTGAATCTCGAGTACGACGATCTCATGGTCCACCAGTCGGAGTATCGTTCGTCGGCCGCGTCGGTGCTCATGCTGGATTGCTCCCACTCGATGATTCTCTACGGCGAGGACCGGTTTACCCCGGCGAAGAAGGTCGCGCTCGCGCTGACGCACCTGATTCGCACCCAGTTCCCGGGCGACAGCCTCCGCGTGGTGCTGTTCCACGACTCGGCGGAGGAGATTCCACTCAGCGCGCTCGCGGCCGCGCAGGTCGGGCCGTACCACACCAACACCGCCGAAGGGCTCAAGCTCGCGCGCCGCATCCTTCAGGGCCAGAAGAAGGACATGAAGCAGATCATCATGATCACGGATGGGAAACCGTCCGCGCTCACGATGCCCGACGGGCGCATCTACGTGAACTCGATGGGGCTCGATCCGCAGATTCTCGCCGCTACCTACCGGGAGGTGGCCAATTGCCGGCGGAGCGGGATCATGATCAACACGTTCATGCTCGCCCGAGACAGGAGCCTCGTCGAGTTTGTGAAGCAGGTGGCGGCCATCTGTAAGGGCAAGGCGTACTTCACCAATACGATGACGCTAGGGCAGTTCATTTTGATGGATTTCATGAAGCGGAAGACCAGAAGGGTGTCATAGGCGAATGGGCGATCGAGTCATCGACCACTCCAATTGGTAGGTTCCTGCGCTGATGGGAGTGCTCATACGCAGCTCCACCGACGGTCTCCGGGTCTCCGTGGCCGCGCCCGCGTACAACGAGGTCGAAATCCTGCCCGAGTTCGTTAGGCGTGTCGATGCCGTGCTCGACACCATCCCAGGCGGCCCCCACGAGATCGTGATTGTTGATGACGGCAGCACCGACGGAACTGCCGAGCTGCTGGAGCACCGGCTGCGCTCCCGACACCGATTGGTCGCGGTCGTGCTGTCGCGAAACTTCGGCCACCAAGCGGCGCTGAGCGCCGCGCTTGACTACGTGGATGGTGACGCGGTGGTGCTGATGGACAGCGACCTTCAAGATGAACCCGAGCGCATCCCCGACTTCCTGGCTCAGCAGCAGGCTGGCTATGACGTGGTGTATGCGGAGCGGGCTAGCCGGCAGGAGGGCTTCCTGCATCGTGCCGCTTACGCCATCGCGTATCGGATGATCGCGCGATTCTCGAGCGTAGAGTTACCGCTCGACGCCGGTGACTTCGGCCTCATGACGCGCCGCGTTGTCGATCAGATCCGCCAGGCACCCGAGCGGCAGCGGTATCTACGCGGGCTTCGGGCTTGGGCTGGATTTCGGCAGCTCGGAATCCCGGTGCACCGCGCGGCACGAGCCGCCGGGACTACCAAGTACAGTTGGTCCAAGCTCTTTGGATTGGCTTTCGACGGGCTGTTCTCCTTTTCCGTTGCGCCACTTCGCGCGGCGGCAATTCTCGGCGGCGTCACGATGCTGATCTCGATGACCTACGCCGTCTACAGCATTGTGGCCAAGTTGTTGCTGGACACCAGCCCCCGCGGGTTCACCGCGCTCGTCGTCGTGATCACGTTCCTGTCGGGAATCAACCTCCTTTTCATGGGCCTGTTGGGCGAGTACATCGGGCGGGTCTATGAAGAGGTGAAGCGACGTCCCATCTACATCGCGGCGCGGGTGGTGCGGCATACTGGTGAAGGGGTCCAATCGCCCGCCGTCGCGGAGCGGGTCGGGTGAAGCAGGTCTATGCAGACGTGTACCGCGAGCTGTATGAGCGCCATTGGTGGTGGCGCGCGAGGGAAGCCGTGCTCGTCCGCGAGATTGCTACCCACATGCCACCCGGGGGGTGGGGACGTATCCTGGATATCGGCTGCGGCGATGCACTGTTTTTCGAACAGCTCAGCCGCTTCGGAGATGTATGGGGTGTCGAAGGCGATGCCTCGTTGATCCGCGACGACGGACCGTATCGGCACCGCGTGCACGTCGGGCAGTTCGATGGGACCTTTCCTGTCAGTGAGCCGTTCGGGTTGATTTTGATGTTGGATGTACTTGAGCACATGAGCGATCCGGTCCCAGCGCTCGCGCGTGCGCGAGACCTGCTCGAGCCGGGCGGGGCGATTCTGGTGACGGTTCCTGCATTCCAGGCCGCTTGGACCCGTCACGACGATATCAACGAGCACGTCACGCGCTACACCCGTGGCTCCCTCGAACCGCTGGTTCGGGCCGCTGGTCTCGTCGTCGCCTCGAGCAGGTATCTGTTTCACTGGCTGTTGCCGGCCAAGCTGGTCGTGCGAGCCGCCGAAGCGCTAATCCCCATGGGGTCGAAGCCGGCTGCGGTTCCGCCCACGTGGCTCAACGCAACCCTGCGCGTCGTGTCGCTCGCCGAGGAGCGTCTCGTCAGCTGGGCACGGTTGCCGTTCGGATCCTCCCTCCTCGCCTGGTGCCGGTATGGGCAAAGTGGCGGGATGCCCAGGGCGGCGGAACTGGCGGCCGCGCGGGTTGCCGAGTAACCAGCATCAGCGCTTGAACCGGTGGCCATCCGTCCCTCCGACCATCTGGCCATTCTGGGTGACCAAGTCGCTCGTTGTACAGCCTGCCCTCGCCTCACCGCCTGGTGCCGCTCCATCGCCTCCGAAAAGAAGCGCGAGTTCCGGAACGAGACCTACTGGGGCCGTCCGGTGCCGTCGTTCGGCGACCCCGACGCGCGGCTGTTGATCGTCGGGCTCGCGCCCGCGGCCCACGGCGCCAACCGGACCGGCCGGATGTTCACCGGCGACTCGAGTGGCGCCTGGCTGTGGGAGGCGCTGCACCGGTTCGGCTTCGCCGACCGGTCGGTCTCGCTCCATCGAACGGACGGGCTCAGGCTCACGAACTGCTGGATCACGGCCGCGGCGCGGTGCGCGCCGCCCGACAACAAGCCTCAGCGGGCCGAGCTCGAGCGGTGCCGCCGGTTCTTGATTCGGGAGATCGCGCTGCTCGCCCAGGTGCGAGTCGTCGTCGCGCTCGGACGTATCGCCTATGAAAGCTGGCTTCGCGCCACCGGCTGGTGGGACCGGCTGCCGGCACGCGATCGCCCGTCGTTCACACACGGCGGCGAGACCGTGCTGCCCGACGGGCGCATCCTGATCACGTCGTTTCACCCCAGCCGCCAGAACACCAACACCGGCCGCCTGACCCGGGCGATGTGGCACCGAGTCTTCCGCCGTGCGGCCGCGTTGGCCGACCCAGCCGTTACTGCGACTGCTGGGTCTGGCGGGGCTGATTGGTAGACGTCGCGTACACGGCGCCCACCACCCGCTTGAACAACCGACCCGGGCGCATTGTGTCGTCCGGCCCGTCCAGTCCGTTGATGAGTGCCAGCTCCTCGATGCGGATCGGGGAGGGGTAGCGCCGATTGAACTCCGACACGGTCATAGGCTGCTCCACTTGAACCAGCTCAAGCCGCGCCGGCTGTACGTTGAGCGCCGACTGGTCCTCGAGTGTACGGAAACTCCGAATCACGCTCTTGAACGTGCCGTCGTACTGCGAGAGCCCGCTCGCGGAGGTGTAGCCCAGGATCCCGTACGTGGTGCCGCGGTAAGACACGAACGAAACCAAACCGCGAATCTCGCCCTGCTCGGTCTGGGCCGCGAAGTAGCTCGTGGCGGCCGGATTGCCGTTGACGCTCTCGGTGGAGCTCTGCCCGGCCCGGATGCCCTGCTGCGAGAGGAATTGACGGGCGGCCTGGGTGGGCTCGACATTCCCGGCGAGACCGAGTTGCACGATCGCATCCTGGTTCGGGCTGATGGCGGCGACCGCTGTCGGCATGTTCTGCGCGGGCCATCCGTCCGGCAGCTCGAGCTGGAAGCGAAGACCGGGATGCAGGAACCGGTTGCCCCGGAAAAAGCCCTGGCGCGGGTCGTCGCCATACGGCATTCGCGCGATCCTACGGAGATACTCCTCGCGATTCACCTTCAGGTTCGCTGGCAACGTGATCGTATCGAGCCGGGCCGTCGTGGCCTGGATCCGGTTTCCAGGGTCGGGGTGGGTGCTGAGCCATTCAGGCAGCTTGCCCGCGCCGCTCAGTACGCTCACGCCCTGCAGCACCTCGAACATGTTGATCATCTGACGCACATCGTACCGGTCGTTGAGCGCGTAGCGAAACCCCGACTGGTCCGCCTCGAGCTCAGCGTCACGGCCGTACTTCAGGAACAACACGCCCAGGCCCTGGCCAAGCAGCCCGCCGTATTGGGCGACAGTCGAGCTCAGGATCGATCCGGCCACCAGGCCGAGCTGCGCGATCTGGGCCCGGCTGATCTGCTGCACCGAGTGCCGATGGGTCACGTGCGCGATCTCGTGCCCGATGACCGCGGCCAGCTCGGCCTCGTTAGTGATCGAGGTCATCAGTCCGCGCGTGACGAAGATGAAGCCACCCGGGAGGGCGAACGCGTTCACCGACGCGTCCTCAACAACGTGGAACTCCCACGGCAACTGGGGCCGTTCCGAGGCCGCCGCCATCCGCTGGCCGATGGCGGCCACGTAGCTCTGCACCGCCGCATCGTCGTAGTAGCCGATCGACTGACCGACCTTCTGCGCCTCCTCCTTGCCGATCTGGACTTCCTGCGATTCGGACACGAGCGAG
>DASSUE010000126.1:0-2527 GCA_035707305.1 Gemmatimonadales bacterium | reverse complement strand
CAAGGCCAAGATGGACTGGTCCGAGAGCACGGCCACCGCGCAGCGGAACTGGATCGGGCGGTCCGAGGGCGCTGAGATCGAGTTCCATCTGGGCGGCGCAGAAGATCAGGCCGACGGCGCCACCGGGGCGCGGAGCATCCGGGTGTTCACCACCCGGCCCGACACGCTGTTCGGTGCGACGTTCATGGTACTCGCGCCCGAGCACCCCTTGGTTCCCGAGATCACCGCGCCGGAGTACCGCGGGGCGGTCGACGAGTATCGCCGGGCGGCGCAGGCCAAGGACCTGGTATCGCGGAAGGTCGGCGACAAGGACAAGAGCGGGGTCTTCACCGGCTCCTACGCGACGAACCCTGGCACCGGCAGGCTGATTCCCGTCTGGGTCGCCGATTATGTGCTGATGGAGTACGGCACCGGCGCCATCATGGCGGTGCCGGGGCACGACGAGCGCGATTTCGAGTTCGCCCGAAAGCACAGGCTGGACGTGGTGCGCGTTCTCGCGGCCGAGGGGCAGCCGGCTGAAGCGCCGCTGGTGCACGCCGACGTCGAAACCGCCGGATACCGACTGGTCAACTCCGGCGAGTTCACCGGCCGTCCGGCCGAGCGGGCCAAGACCGACATCATCCGCTGGCTCGAGCGGGTGGGACAGGGGAAAGGCGTGGTGCTTTACCGGCTCCACGACTGGTGCATCTCGCGCCAGCGGTACTGGGGCCCGCCCATTCCCATCATCTACTGCGATCGCTGCGGTGTGGTCCCGGTTCCGGAGCAGGATCTCCCCGTCCTGCTGCCGACCATCGACGACTTCCGGCCGGACGACACCGGCGTGTCACCGCTCGCACGGGTGAAGGAGTGGTATCACGTCGCGTGTCCCGCGTGCGGAGGATCCGCCCGGCGCGAGACCGACGTTTCCGACACGTTCCTCGACTCGGCGTGGTACTTCCTGCGCTATCCGAGCACCGAGTTCGACGACCGCCCATTCGATCCGGCGCGGACCCGCAAGTGGCTCCCGGTCTCGACCTACATCGGCGGGAACGAGCATGCCGTCTTACATCTGCTCTATTCCCGCTTCGTCACCATGGTGCTGTACGACCTCGGCCATCTCCCGTTCGACGAGCCGTACCGGGTCTTCCGGGCCCACGGTCTGATCGTGAAGGACGGCGCGAAGATGTCGAAGTCCCGCGGCAACGTCGTGGTGCCCGACGAATACATCGCTCGCTGGGGCGCCGACGCTTTCCGCATGTACCTGATGTTTCTGGGGCCCTTCGAGGAAGGCGGAGACTTTCGTGACGATGGCCTGAACGGGCCGCGCCGGTTCCTCGACAAGCTCTGGGCGCTGGTGCACCAGAGTCTTCGGGAGGATGCCGCCGGCGGCGAGATCCATCACCCCATGCTGGTGAAGTGGCATCGCACCAAGAAAAAGGCGACCCACGACATCGAGCGGCTGAGCTACAACACCGCCATCGCGGCGCAGATGGAGCTGCTCAACGCCATGCGCGAAGCGAACTGCGCCGAGCGGGTGATCGTCGAGGACATGGTGGTGATGGTCGCTCCGTTCGCGCCTCATTTCGCAGAGGAATGCTGGGAACGCCTGGGTCACGCCGGCTCCGTCTTCGATGCGTCGTGGCCGATCTATGACGAGGCGCTCACGGTCGAAGACACCGTCGAGATTGCGGTGCAGGTGAACGGCAAGACTCGGGGCAAGGTGATGCTGGGGCGCGACGCCGGTGAGGAGGAGGCCGTTTCAGCGGCGGAGGGCGAGCCGTCGATCCGGAAGTTCCTGGACGGGAAAACGGTGCGAAAGATCGTGCTGGTGCCGAACCGGCTGCTCAATCTGGTA
The DNA here is from genome assembly GCA_035707305.1 of Gemmatimonadales bacterium. Lineage (GTDB taxonomy): Bacteria > Gemmatimonadota > Gemmatimonadetes > Gemmatimonadales > GWC2-71-9 > DASQPE01. The sequence continues at coordinate 693 of DASSUE010000126.1, read as the reverse complement.
GTCGAGTGACGCGTCACTCGTCACTACTTGCCCGCCATCACCTCCGACACCGTGAATAACGCCTGCATTCCCGCATCCAAGTGCGGAGCGACGTGGCAGTGGAACATCCAGATGCCAGGGTTGTCCGGCCCCATGTCGGCCACCAGCATCTGCATGGCGATCAGGTGCACCATGTCGGTTCGCATATGGTGCGCCACCACGGTCTGGCCATGCCAGTGCGGCGTGTGGATCTCGAAGTTCGAGTTCGCGAACACGTACCAGCGGACCCGCTCGCCCTTCTGCATCGCGAGACCCGGCGTGTGACCGAAGCTGAACCCGTTGATCGTCTCCCGGAGGTTGATCAGGTAGCCGGGATCCGCGAACGTCAGGTTGCGCGGCACCTTGGCCGAGTCGGCGTAGGTCTTCGCGTTGTGCTCGAAGTACCAGCTTAGGTTCTCGTCGAACTCGCCGAACAGCGTGACGATCTCGCGGTCGACGTCCTTGGGGGTCCCGTCCGCCCGAGCCGCGCCCTTGGCGGTGACGATCATCGGGCCGAGGAGGCCGGCGTTGACATCCCGGCCTTCCTCGGTGTGTGAGTGGTACATCCAGATGACCGAGCTGCCTTCCCCGGGAGCGGGGCCCGCCCGCGCCGGCACCGGCCACCGGTAGACGTGGGTGCCGCCGGGCGGCACGCCGTCGTCCGCCTTGTCATCG
>DASSUE010000125.1:0-9129 GCA_035707305.1 Gemmatimonadales bacterium | reverse complement strand
CGCACGTCGGCGGGAATGATCCAGAGCCGCACCGGCGTGTTCGCCATCGCGGTTCCTTTCACCACGACGCTGCTGTCGGGCTGCCAGTCGTCCATGTCGAAGTTGTTCGAGACCACCCGCGCTCCCGGCCGAAGCTCGCGGAACAGCTTGGGACGAAGCCGCAGGTTGAGCGACCGCGTCAGGTACAGCGTGACTACGGTCGCCTGACGCAGATCGGACTCGAACAGGTCGGCCTTCCGGAACGTGACCCGTTCAGCGACGCCCGCCGTATCGGCGTTCCGCGTGGCATCGGCCACCAGCGACGGGTCGATGTCGATCCCGACCCCTCGTGCGCCGTAGCGCTGCGCCGCGGCGATCACGAGCCGCCCGTCGCCCGAGCCGAGATCGAACACCACATCGCGCGGCGTCACCGCGGCCAGCCGCAGCATGCCCAGCGCCACGTCGATGTTCGTGGGCACGAACATGACATCGGGCGTCTGCGCCGCCGCGCGGGACGCCGCACCCGCTGCCAGGAGCAACCCGGCGGTCGTACGTCGAAACGCGCTCAGCGCGGCCAGAGCCACCCGAATGCACCCGCCGTGACGAGTCCGTAAAGCAGGCCGTCGAACACTTCCTTCCACGCCACCGACCACGGCTTCCCCATCCAGATGGCCGCCGGGACCACTCCGGCACCGTAGGCGAGGAACGTGATCGTCCCGACTACGCGGAATACCTCGAGATACGGCGTCCCTGCGGGCAGAGTATTGCAGGCGGCATAGGCCACGAACACCGCAACCATCAGATTGAAAACGAACCACTGGCCGAGACTCGCGCCCATCGAGTAGACCCCGGGCCGCTTGAGGTTGAGCACGGCCACGGGACCTTCGACGTACTTCTGCTTCATCTCCGGTGTCGCCGCCTCCTTCATGCTCGACGCGTAGGGAATGATGTACTGCGCCGGCGCCGGATTCCCCGCCCTCATGGCGGCGCGTACGGCGTCCTCGTTCGGCAGTCTCGTGTAATCCCTGGCGTGGTATCTGAAGACCATGTGCACCAGCGAACTGGTCACGAACACCAGCACGGCGGAGAGCAGGATGGGAAGCAGCAGCGAGCCAAGCGATACCATGACGACCTCCGGGAAAGGGCGGACGCCTTCAAGGCAGGGCATTCCAAGATATCGCTTTGGCGCCAGAGGGTGACCTGGAGCGCACACCGGCGCCCCCGACGGTCACAGCAGCCGGACGGAGAGACCTCATAGGTTTTTCAACCAGATTCGGCGTAGCCACCATCAGGAGGTCGGCATGGCGAGGCAAACGTTACCCACCAACACGTACGAGTGTGTCGGCGGCCCGTTCGACGGGGACGCGGTGGCGTGCGGCGATGGCAGTTGCGTCGAGGTGTCGTGGGGTGGCGCAAGCCAGGGACACTACGTGCTCACCGGGCGGCAGAAGTGCCGTTTCCTCCGCTGGGTGCCGCTCGAAGACTGATTGATCCCGATGAAAGCGACGAGGCCGTCCCGCCGATCGGCGGGACGGCCTCGTCTTGTCACGTGCCGTCTTACTGCAGCGACCAGCGCAGGCCGACGGTGAGCGGCACCATATAGGCCGTCTCTTCCTCCAGCGTCGTCGCGTCGGTCACGCCCTTGAAGATGGCGTGGAAGCGGCCCTCGGCGAAGACGGCGGCGTGCTTGCCGACACCCACGTCGAAGCCGGCGCCCGCGTTGGCGCCCCACTTGGTCGCGGACTCACTCGAGCCCAGCCCGTCGACCGTGGTCTTGCCATTGTACACGCCAAGGCCGCCGATCAGGTACGGCCGCGCGCGGCTGCCGGTCGGGAAGGCGAACACGGCGTTGGCCGTGCCACCGAGCAGCCGGCTGTTACCGTCGATGCCACCCTCGAGGCCGAAGCGATTGTAGAACCCGTCGAGCTGCAACGCGACCGGGCTTGCACCGGGCTTCACGCGCGCCACGAGCTGGCTGCTCCAGCCGGTGGTTGCACCGTCCGCCATCGAACCGGTCGGCATCGCAGCCCCGCCGCCGAAGCCCAGGCTCAACCCCGTCTGCGCCTGCGCGACGTGCGCGCTGAGAGCCAAGGCAACACCCATCGCCGCACCCCGAACCAGAGTGGTCTTCATCGTTCCCTCACTGTGCTGTCGGTTATTGGTCTCGAAAGGGCATCTCGAAGCGCCCGCCGTTGGTGCGGCAACCCCCCTGCCACGCCGGCGGCCCGCCCCGGAGGAAGGCGGCGATCTCCGCGCCGTACATGCGATTGCCGCTCGGACGATCGAGGAGTGCGCACCCGCCCGACCGAATCCGGGCGGTCATTGAAACGGCGCCGTGCAAGAGCGCCGTGAGAACCGCTATGCCGGAGCTTGCACCGGATGCCGGTGCAAGAATCGGCGGTCTATGAACCTATCTGCGTAGGGACCAGCAACGGCTCGGTGAGGGCGCGCTCGACTTTCGATAACATTTCCTCGTCGGTGAAGGGCTTGGCGAGAAATGGAGCGCTCATGCGCTTGAGCCCCAGGCGGCTGAAGACTTCTTCGCCATGAGCCGACATGAGCAGCACGCGTTGAGTCGGCCAGGTTTCGAAGATTTCGGTGCTCAGCGCAGCACCATCGAGGTTCGGCATGATCGCGTCGACGATGACCAGGTCGATCCTGCTTGGTGCCGCACGCAGCACCTCGAGTGCTTCCGCGCCGTCGGACGCTTCGAGCACCCGATACCCCGCGTCGTTGAGAATCCGATAGGCGAGCCGGCGCACCACCGGTTCGTCGTCAACCACCAGCACAGTCAAAGCAAGTCCCTGCATAGCGAGGACTTTGCGGTACCGGCCGCAGGCCTGCCGTGATCGGCATCACCCGTCGGGCCGCGGGTCCGACGTGCTCCGAAGATGAAGCGCGCGGACCGCGGCGATCGTGTCGGCCTCGGCCGAGGTCTTGTCGGGGCGGAATCGCTTCACCCGCGCGAACCTGAGCGCCATCCCGCCGGGATAGTGCGGGCTGGCTTGGACGTCGTTGAACGCGACTTCAACCACCAGCTCCGGCCGCACGTGCACCGTGTACGCATCGCGTCCGATCTCGAGCTGCAGCAGGCGCTCGGTCTGCCAGGCCAGCATCGCGTCGGTGAGTCCCTTGAAAGTCTTGCCGAGCATGACGAAGCCGCCGGCGCCAGGATCCCGGGCGCCGAGGTGGAGATTGCTGAGCCAGCCGCGACGGCGGCCGTGTCCCCATTCGGCGGCCAGGACCACCAGGTCCAGCGTGTCGGCGGCCTTGAGCTTCAGCCAGCGCGCGCCGCGCCGGCCAGCCTGGTAAGGCGCATCCAGCGCCTTGGCCATGATACCCTCATGGCCACTCGCCAACGCTCGGTCCATGAACGCCCGCGCCGCGTCACTCGATCCGGTCACCACCCGCGGCACGACGAAAGCCGGCGGCACGGCGTCGGACAGCGCCGATGAGCGCCGAGCCAGCGGCTCATCCATCAACGGGTGGCCGTCATAGTACAGCAGGTCGAAAAACACCGAGGCGAGCGGAAGCTCGGCACGAAGCCGTTCGACGTCGAGACGACGCCCGAAGCGCCGCATCGTGATCTGAAATGGATGCGGTCTGCCGTCGCTCCGGATCGCAACAGCTTCGCCGTCGAGAATCAGCTCTCGCACCGGAAGCGCGCGAACCGACTCCACCAGCTCAGGCACGGCAACGGTGACGTCATTGAGTTGCCGGGAATAGACTTGCACATCATCACCCTGCTTGTGCACCTGCACCCGGGCCCCATCGAGCTTGAACTCCAGCGCCGCCTCGCCGAGCACGGTGAGCGCGGCGTCGGGGTCTTCCGCCGTGTCCGCGAGCATCGGCAGCACCGGCCGGAAGAGCTGAATCGAAAACCGCGCCAGCCCCGCCTCGCCATCGGCGAGTGCCGCCGCCGCCACCGCCGGAACATCGCCCGCGAGCATCGCCGCACGCCGTACCCGTGCCGGCGGGATTCCTGACGCTCGGGCCACGGCATCGGTCACCACGCCCTCGAGCGCTCCCTGCCGTAGCTCGCCCATGAGCAGACCTCCGAGAAACCCCTGCTCGTCGGCGGTGGCGCGCGCGAACAGCCGGCCGAGGATCTGCCGCTTCCGGCCCGCCGAGCCGCTGCCAGTAGCCGCCGCGACCGACCGAAGCAAGTCGTTCACCTCGGAGAGTTCGAGGGTTGCGGTGGGCGCGGCTCCATCCGGCATCGCGCTTTGCAGAACGGCCCAGCCCACGCCGAGCCGATCCTGCCGAGTGACCCCGCACAGGTAGGCCGCCGCGAGCTCGACCTCGTTGGCAGGCACCGCCCGGAGCAGCGCCGCGAGCAGCCCGATCTTGTCCAGTCGCCCGCTGGTCTCGGCCACGCGGCGGGACGTTTCCACCAGTTCCCTGAGCTTCATGGCCGGAAAGTACCTCCGTGACGAGGGTCATGGCCGCGGTCCCTGGCGGGCCACACTGTGGGAGCGATGTCCGCTACTCACCGCTGGTTTCGCCGCTTTGGCATCGCGGCCACTGGAGTACTTGTGGCCGTGGTTGCCGTGCTCGCCCTACTCCAGCTGCCGCCGGTGGCCACCTGGCTGGTCCGGCGGCTCAGCGGGTTCGTTCCGCTCAACCCGGGGCATCGGCTCGAAGTAGGTCGGGTCAGCGGCGACTGGCTCCACGGCCTGGTACTCGAGGATGTCGGGCTGGTGCGGGGCCAGGAGCACCTGCTCGACGCGGACCGGGTGCGGGTCGGCTACGACGTCCGCCGGCTCCGAGGCTCAAGTCCCCACCTCGACGAGCTCATCGTCGAAGGCGCGCGAGTGACCGCTCGCCGAGGGCCGCACGGCTGGGACCTGGCGAACGCGCTGCGACGGTCCGCCGATACCACTCGCTCCGGCGCCTTCGGCGTCGATCGCATCGCGCTACGCGACGTGCAAGTCACCGCGTGGCTGGCACCCGACTCGGCGGTGCGGGTCCGGAGCCTGACGCTGCTCGGCCGTGAGCTCGCGCTGGCCCGCGAGACCTTGCTCACCATCGACGACTTCAGCGCGGCAGTGGCGCCGCCACGAAGCGATCGCTATTTCGCCGTTTCTACCCGCGGCGCTCTCGCCCCCGGTGAGCTCCGCTTCAACCCGATACGAATCCAGACCGAGCGAACCGATGTGGTCGGGCGCGCCGTCTTGCCGCGACGGTTCGACGTGCCGGACCAGGTGAATCGACTCGACGTCCGGCTGGATGCTCGTCCCATCGCACTCGCCGATCTCGCCGCCATCGCACCCGTCGTGCGTCCGGCCGGCGAACTTCGGTTCGAGAGCGAGGCACGCGGTCGCGAGGGCAAGCGCATCACCGCCACCCTCGCAGGACGGCTCGATGATGCCACGCTCATGCTCGAGGGAAGCACGACGCTCGAGCGGGGCCGGCCGGCGGGCTACCGGCTCAACGCCGACGTGCGGCGACTCGACCCGTCCGCGCTGCTGGCGTCCGCACCGGCCGGCGACATCGAAGGCACGCTGCGCGCCGACGTGCGGGGTACAGCATTGACGGCCAGCGAGGGACGGATCGAGCTCCGTCTGGACCGCTCGCTGATCGGCGGTACGACGCTCACCAGCGCGGACCTCGATGCGGATCTCGACCAGGGACGCGCCGATCTCGAGCTGCGGGCCGACCTGCCCAACGGCGAGCTTCGCGCGCGGGGCTGGGCGCGGCCCTTCGACTCGCTGCCATCGTATCGTCTCGCCGGCACGGTTCGGCGCCTCCCGGGCACCGAAGCGCTGGTTCGCGCGCTGGCGGGGGCGGAGGGCGACCCGGTGCTCGATCTGCGCTTCGGCCTGCGCGGGTCCGGCGTCGCCCTCCAGGCGGCGCGGGTATCGGGGCGGGTCGACCTGGTCGCCGTGTGGGACAGCGGCACCGCCTCACTCGGCTACTCCGATGTCTCACTCGTGAACGGCCGCCTGGAGGCAAGGCCCGAGCTACTCGTCGCCGGGGGACGGGTGCGCGCCGTGGCAGTCGCGCGCGTTGGCGAACGCTCTAGCGTAGACGTGCGACGCGGCACGATCGAGAGCGTGGACCTGGGAAAGCTCATGGGAGACACCATCCCGCGGCTGCTCGACGGTGAGTTCACCGCGCGCTATCGCGACGGGCTGGCGCGGGCCAGCCTCACGACCCGGGTGGGAGGCGGCGAAATGACGATGGATGCCGAGATGCGTCCGCTCGATTCCACTCGCGGGTTCACTGTCAGGCAGGCCGCGCTGGACTCGGTTGACCTGGGCGGACTTCTCGGGCAGCCCGCGCTCTCCGGCCCGGTGAGTCTCACCGCGCAAGCGCACGGGCGCTGGAATGCCCGACAGCAGATCGTCGAGGCAACCGCGGAGCTGGCGCCGTCACGCCTGGGTACGGTGGAGCTTGCGGCCGGGACGCTCCGGGCTGACGTCACCGGCCGACGGCTCAGCTACGAGGCCGGGCTCCGGATGGCGAACGACGGGGGCACGCTTCATCTCGCCGGCGACGGGGAAGCAACGGCTGAAACCCCGAGCTTCACCGTTCGCGCCGGCCGGGCCGATTCGCTCGATGTCGGTGCCGTGCTGGGCCAACCGGGACTTCGAACCGCACTCAATGCGCGGTTCACCGGACACCTCACGGGAGGAACGTCCGACGGTCTCCGCGCCGAGCTCGAGCTTGGGTTGCTCTCGTCGCGGATCAATGAGGCAAGGGTCGATAGCGGCCGGGTTGCGCTCAAGATCGAAGGCGGGGCGGTAGAAGGCGACATGCATGTCGGCGGCGCCGATGGCGCGCTCAACGGCCGGGTGGAAGGGCGAATCGACAACCGCCGTGCCGACCTGACAGGACAGGGGAACGCGCGCCTGGAGCACCTCGCGCGGTGGACCGGCCAGGCCAGCGCCGACGGCCGTCTGGAGTCCGAGTTCAAGCTCCACGTGCTGCGCGACAGTACGGGACTCAATGGAGTCGACGGGGTCGTGACTGCCGCCGGGGCGATCGGCGACATGCGGCTGGATCCTCTGCATCTGGTGCTCGCGCTGGACACCGGCGCGGTTCGCGTTGACACGCTGATCGTGCGTTCGAACGTGGGTGCGCTGGACGGCGCCGGGCGTGTGCCGCTCGCCGACCGGGCGCCGGCGGATACGCTCCGGGTGCGGGGCCGGGTCATCGACAGCGCGCCGCTGGCGTCGCTCATCGGCCCCGACACCGTCTGGGTTGACTCGGCGACGGTCGATTTCGCCCTGACCGGACCGGCAAGGGCGCGCACCGCTGCAGCGACCGCCGATGTGCATCGCCTGTTTCTGGCGGGGAACCTCGCGGAACACGTGACCGTGAAGGCGGCAGCGAGCGTCGACCGGTTCCGTCCCTCCGGTGTTCGTGGTGAGGTTGCCGTCGAAGGCGGAGCCTACGGCAAGATCCGCATACCGGAAGCCAGGATCGCGGCCCGCTACGACTCGCTGGTTTCGCTGGTGGCGACCGCCACCCTCGACGACAGCCTGAAAGTCGCCACGCGCCTTCGCGGCACTGCGCGGGCGGACACGGTGCGCGCCGCGCTGGAGCGCTTGGACATCGGTGCGTGGTCGCTGGCCCGGACCGCAACGCTCGCGTACGGGTCTGCAATCGAGATTCGCGGGTTCGAGCTCCGCGAGGGCGCCCGCAGGCTGACCATCGACGGGAGATTGGATCGAAAGGGAAAAAGCGATCTCACCGTCCAGCTCGACAGCGTGGATCTGGACGTGTTGAACGACCTCGGCCTCGCTCCGGTACCCGGCCTCGTGGACGGGACGATCAGACTCGCGGGCACTGCGGAGGCGCCCAGCCTCTCCGGCAAGCTCGGTCTGGTGGTGCGCGAGCGAGGGGGCGTGCAGCAGGTCGGCCGGCTCGGCACTGAGCTGACCTGGACCACCGCGGGTCTCTCAATCAACGCGGTGGCAGCCGCGAACGAAGGCGGCTTCCTAACTGTCAGCGGCACCGTGCCGATTCGCTTCGGCCTCACGCCTGCCGATACCATCGACATCGACCGCGGCACCGCGGAAGCGGTCAACCTGCGCGCGCTGAGCGACAGCTTCGGGCTCGCGCTGCTCAACCCGCTGCTACCGCCCGAAACCGCCAAGGATCTCAAGGGTCGGCTCGAGGTCGACGCCCGAATCGGCGGCTCGCTCGACGCGCCCAGCGCGGAGGGTGCCTTCGCGCTCGACAGCGCCGGCGTCACCCTCCCCACGATCGCGGTCACGTACAGCGGCGGCACTGCGCGGGGCAAGCTTGGCGGCGACCTGATCAGCATCGATCAGGCCCGGGTCCTCACCGGCAAGAACGAGTCGGTCACGGCCCGGGGCACGGTGCGGCTCAAGCCGCTCGACGACCCGGCGCTCGATCTCACCGCCGACCTCGCGAGTTTCCGCGTCGCTAACAACAAGGAACTGCGCTCGCTCGCATCCGGATCGGTGCGGCTGGGCGGGACCGTCGCAAAACCGTCGCTGAGCGGGAAGGTCCGATTGGGGCAGACAGACCTGTTCGTGGGCACTCAGGCGGCGGCGATTCAGGTCGAGGAGGTGGAGCTCACGCCCGCGGATATGCGGCAGCTCACGCGCTACTTCGGGCCCGCGGTGATTCGCGAGGCCAAGGACGCTCCCGGCCTGGTGGAGCGGTTCCAGCTCGACCTCAGCGTAGAAATGCCGCGACGGGTGTGGGTCCGGAGGCGGAAGACCCCGAAAATGGACATCGAGCTGTCGGGAACGGTGCAGATTCGCCAGCAGCCCATGCAGCCGATGGAGTTCTTCGGCCAGGTAGAACCGGTGCCGGGCCGTGCATCCATCGAGATCTCGGGCCGAGAGTTCAACATCACCGGCGGCGAGGTGCGGCTGGACGGACCGATCGAGGCGACGCGGCTCGATGTTGAAGCGGAGTTCCAGGCGCCGACGACGGGCGACGCCGACGACGAAGGCGTGGTCATCACGGTCAACGCCGTGGGCCACCCGGACAGCCTCGGGCTCAAGTTCAGCTCGGACCCGAGCATGGGTCAGGAAGACATTGTCTCCTACATCGTGACCGGTCGCCCGGCCTCCGACAACCCGCTGGCGAGCCGCGACGCGGGCGGTGCCAACCTCGGTGAGCAGGTCGCGTTCGGCGCGCTCGCGGAAGCTGTGTCCACTCGCGCGG
>DASSUE010000124.1:0-3519 GCA_035707305.1 Gemmatimonadales bacterium | reverse complement strand
CGCTCAGGCGGGACGGCGCCCGATCCCGGTAGCGCCCGTACACCCTGAGCGCCGCTCCGCGGCCGAGGTCGAATCCGTATCGGCCGGTGGCGATGATGTGCTCCGCGCTACCGCCGCGAATGTCGAGCATTCCGCCGGGGGGTTGGCTCGCCGACCGGGTGACGACGTTGATCACGCCATTCACCGCGTTGGAGCCCCACAGGGTGGCGCCCGACCCATGGAGGACCTCGATCCGCTGCACATCGCCGAGCGGAAGGTCCTGGACATCCCAGAACACGCCCGCGAAGAGCGGCGAGTAAATCGCGCGCCCATCCACCAGCACCAGCAGCTTGTTAGGCGATTGCTCGGCGAACCCGCGGGAGGTGATGGACCAGTCGCGTGCCGTTACCCGTGCGACCTGCAGGCCGGGAGCGAGTCGGAGCGCCTCCGGCAGCGATCCCGCCCCGCTCCGGCGGATGTCGTCTCGGCCGATGACGAAGAGAGCCGCGGTCGCCCGTCCGACCGGCTCCAGCCGCCTGGACGCGGCAGTGACGCGGACCTGCGCCAGCTCCTCGATGTCCAGCTGAGCCAGCGAATCGGGCGTCGCCTCGGGTTCCTGCGCAGGAAGGGGGTGTCCCGCGACCAGGGCGACCACCCCCAGACCGCGGAGCGCCCGCCCGGCTCGCCCCGGGATCACGCGTCGCCGAGCAGGCGGGCGACCCGGAGCGCGAGCTCATCGGGGTCGAACGGCTTCTTGAGGAACGAATGGCGCCGATGGGTGGTGTCCGCCGATGGCTCGACGTCGTAGCCCGAGACATACAGCACCGGGATGCCCGGCCAGCGCTGCTCAAGCCGGCGCCCGAGCTCGGGGCCACTCATTCTCGGCATGCGCACGTCAGTGATGACGAGGTCGAACGGCTCACTGCTGCCCAGCGCGAGGTCGAGGGCCTCCTGTCCGTGGCGTGCGGTGCACACGAGGTAGCCGAGCTCCACCAGCGAGCGCTCGAGCATCGCCCGGACGAGCGGGTCGTCCTCCGCCACGAGCACCCGGGCGCGGCCCGACGTCCCGCCGCCAACGTCATCCGGCATCGGCGCGGGTCGCCAGCTTTCGGCGGCATCGGCCTCTTCCGCGGAGAACAACAGCATGGTTGGCATGAAGCCTCCGAACGACGACGCTGAGATGGTACCGCGGTGCGGGAATCAACCAGGGACAGTCATGCTACGGCCTTACGCAACGTAGTCAAGGGCCCCGCAGGCTTGCTTGGACGCCCAATGGGCGGGAATCTTCTGCCATGCCTGTCAACACTCGGCCGTGAATCCGGACGCCGTCGTGGTCGGCTCGGGCCCCAATGGTCTCGCCGCCGCGATCGTCCTCGCGTCGGCCGGGCTCCGGACCGTGGTGCGCGAGGCTCAGTCGACAGCGGGAGGCGGGCTCCGATCGGAGCCATTGACCCTGCCGGGGTTCGTACACGACGTCTGCTCCGCGGTTCATCCGCTGGCGCTGTCATCGCCCGTGTTTCGCTCGTTTCCACTTGCGGCCCACGGTCTGGAATGGATCCAGCCGCCGGCGGCGGTCGCGCACCCGCTGGATGGCGGCGGGGCAGCGGTCCTGGAGCCGTCGTTCGACCGAACCGCGGAGGGGCTGGAGGCCGACGGAAGCCGGTGGCGGAAGCTGCACCAGCCCTTTGCCGCCACCTGGGACAGCTTGGCGGAGGATGTGCTGGCCCCCCCGCTGCGCATCCCGCGCCATCCCATCCTGATGGCGCGGTTCGGCCTCACCGCCCTCCGCCCCGCCACCAGCGTCGCACGACAGGCGCTGCGGACGACCGCCGGGAGAGCTCTTTTCGCGGGGAACGCCGCACATTCCTTCCAGGCGCTAGAAGCACCTGGCACCGCGGCGTTCGGGCTTCTCCTGGGCGTTGCGGGACACGCGGTTGGGTGGCCGATCCCGCGGGGTGGCTCCCAGAGCCTGGCCGCCGCACTGCTCTCGCATTTCCGCGCGCTCGGTGGCGAGATCGTCACCGGCGCGCCGGTGACGCGGATCGAGGAGCTCGGCACCGCACGGGTGATCATGCTCGACCTCACTCCGGTGCAGGTGCTGCGCATCGCGGGTCACCGGTTTCCGCTCGGCTATCGGCGCGCGCTGGAGCGATATCGCTACGGGTCAGCCGCGTTCAAGGTGGACTGGGCGCTCGACGGGCCGGTGCCCTGGACCGCGGCGTCCTGCCGCCGGGCCGCGACCGTCCATCTGGGCGGGACCCTCGAGGAACTGGCAGCCTCGGAGGCGGCACATGTGCGGGGAGAAGTGCACGACCGGCCGTTCGTTCTCTTCGTTCAGCCGACACTGTTCGACTCGTCACGCGCGCCGCCCGGCAAGCACATCGGGTGGGCGTATTGCCATGTCCCGAACGGCTGGACCGGCGATGCCACCGACCGGATCGAGCGGCAAGTCGAGCGGTTTGCTCCCGGATTTCGGGAGCGGATCCTGGCCCGGAGGAGTATAGGGCCGGCCGAGTTCGAGCGGCGGAACGCGAATCTGGTCGGCGGCGACATCAGCGGGGGGGCGATGGATCTACGACAGGTTTTCGCGCGGCCTCTGGCGCGCCGGGTTCCCTACGCGACACCCATACGTGGCGTCTATCTGTGTTCAGCCTCCACCCCGCCCGGCGGCGGCGTTCATGGCATGGGCGGATCCCATGCTGCCCGCGCCGCGCTCGCCGCCATAGGTGTGCGCTCCTGAGTGGGTCTAGGGCTGCTCGCGAAGCGGCCGACGCCGCACGGCTGGAGATCGCCCTTGGCCCAGCTGCGGATTCGCTCGGCGGCCGGGTCTCAGTCGCGAGCGTCGTGCGGCGGCTGCCCCGTTTCGATCGTCGTCTTGAGCCGCGCGAGGTCCGCATCCATCTGTCGCTTCGGATCCCGCCCGACCGACGCGGCAACCGCATGCCCCATCACCCCAGCGGGCGGGTTGTAGGACATGAGCACGTCGACCCGGGTGGCGCCATCGACCGGCACGAGGCGGATGATGCCCGAATGCCGAACCGCGGCCCCCGGCACGGTCTCCCAGCCAATCTCCTCATTCGGGACGAGGTGAGTCGTGATCGCGTCCCAGGATACCGGCACTCCCAATGGCCCATCAACCACCCAGTGGGTTCGCACGGGCTCGCCGAACCGATCGTCCACTCGGACCTCGCGGATGTGCGACATCCACCGAGGCCACTCCTCCCACTCAGTCAGGAACGCGAACACCTGGGCGGGCGAGGCATCGATCGTGATCGACTTTTGGATGTCGACCGCCCGCCGGCCGCTCCCGACGCCGACCAGGCGCTTCACCGGAGTATTGGTGGCGCCCCGGGCCAACAGGGTCAGGCCGGCGAGTCCGATCAGCGTCGCGGGCGCATCGCGCCGGCGCGCCGCCCACCACAACGCCGTCGCGCCGGCAAGGGTCGTCCATACCCGGGTTGCAGGTGCCCAGTTCTCCTGCTGCAGCTCGAACCGCGCGGGTCGCCGTAGAACGCCGCCCTGGAGGCTCGGCACTCCTTC
>DASSUE010000123.1:0-15003 GCA_035707305.1 Gemmatimonadales bacterium | reverse complement strand
GCCGGGCCCGAGGAGTCGCGCATCTTCGACGCGCAGATCCTCATGGCGCAGGACGAGGACTTCGTGCGCTCGGTCGAGCAGCTCATCCGCAACAACCGCCTGAGCGCGGAGACCGCGTACGAATTTAAGGCCCTCGAGCTGCGGAACCTGTGGTCCGGCTCCGCCAGCGCGCGGCTGCGGGAGCGGCTGGCCGATCTGCACGCCATCCAAATGCGGATGCTCCACCGCCTCATGGGGAACGCCACCGAGGAGCTGTGGGATATCCAACCCAACGAGCAGGTGGTGGTCGTCGCGCATGAGCTCTCGCCGGGCCTCACGGTTCAATTGGATCGCGATCACGTGGTCGGGCTGCTGAGCGAGGAGGGAACCCGCACCGCGCACGCCGCGATCCTCGCGCATTCACTGGGCATTCCGGCGGTCATGGGTGCCCAGGGCGCGCTATCAGTCATTCTCGATGGCGCGATGCTCCTGCTGGATGGGCAGGCCGGCACGGTGGTCATCGACCCGACGTCGGGCGAGCTGGAGGACGCCCGGACGCAGGTCACCCGCCGCCGCCGCCTCGAGCTGGAGCTTGAGACGGTGCTCGATCAGCCCGCGGTGACGCCGAACGGCCGCCGCATTCTCCTGATGGGAAACGTCGACCTGCCGGAGGAGATCGAACCGGCCGTGCGCTACGGCGCTGAAGGTGTCGGGCTGCTGCGGACCGAGTTCCTGCTGACCGGGCGAGCCAGCCTGCCTACCGAGGACGAGCAGGCCGACTATTTCCGCCGGGTCGCGCACGCCTTTCCCAACCAGACGGTAATCCTCCGGTCATTCGACCTCGGAGGGGACAAGTTTCCCGCGTCGTTTCAGGCGCCGCCGGAAGCAAATCCGTTCCTCGGGTGGCGCTCGATTCGCGTCTGTTTGGATCATCCCGAGATCTTCCGGCCGCAGCTCAGGGCGGTCCTCCGGGCGGCGGTGGATCGCGACGTCCAGCTGATGCTTCCGCTAGTGACCGTCGTGGACGAAGTGCTCGAGACGCGCGCGATTCTCGAAGAGGAGGCGGCGGCGCTCAAGCAGGCCGGTGTTCGGGCGGCGGCGAGCATTCCGGTGGGCGTCATGATCGAGACCCCCGCCGCGGTGGTCATCGCCGACCGGCTGGCCGAAGTGAGCGCGTTCTTCAGCGTGGGGACCAACGATCTCACCCAGTACACCCTCGCCGTCGACCGGGGGAACGCCCGGCTGGCCGAGAGGTTTACCTCGTTCCATCCGGCGGTGGTGCGGCAGATGAAGCACATTCTCGACGTGGGGGAAGCGGCCGGCCTCCCCGTCAGCGTGTGCGGTGAGATGGCGTCCGAGCCGCTGGCCGCGGTGCTCCTCGTGGGGCTGGGCTATACCCGCCTGAGCGTGGCGCCTCCCGCGCTCTCGCCGATCAAATGGATCATCCGGACTGTGCCCGACGCGGCGGCGCGCGATGCAGCCCAGGCCGCGCTGAGCGCACCGACGTCCGCCGAGGTGCAGCGCGCGCTGTACCAGGGCGTCCGCGGCCACGTCGATCTCCGCCTCCTCGATCCCCGCGGGCTGTTGCCGGGGAAATGACGCCGCGCTAGCTTCCGCCGGTTTCGCCGCTCCCGCTCACGGCACCTATCGCCCACCAGAGATTCCCTCGCCATGGCCCTTCCCAACCGGCACGTCTTCACGTCTGAATCGGTGACAGAAGGACATCCTGACAAGGTTGCCGACCAGATCTCTGACGCCGTGCTGGACGCCATTCTGGCAGGTGATCGGAACGCGCGTGTAGCTTGCGAAACGCTGGTTACCACCGGCATGGCGGTTGTCGCCGGAGAGATCACCACCACGACCTACGTTCACATTCCCGACATTGTGCGCGACACCGTCGAGGCGATCGGCTATACCGACGCCTCGTTCGGCTTCGACTTCCGTACCTGCGCGGTCCTTGCCTCCATCGATCGGCAGTCACCCGATATCGCGATGGGGGTGGACGCGGGGTATCACCGCCAGCAAGGCGCCGGCGACCAGGGCATGATGTTCGGTTACGCCACCGCCGAGAGCCGCGAACGAATGCCGCTGCCCATCGTGCTGGCGCACCGCATCACGGAACGGCTCGCCCGGGTGCGCAAGGGACTCGACGGCACCCACATCGAGTGGCTTCGTCCCGACGGCAAGTCGCAGGTCTCGGTTGAGTATGAGGGTGACCGGCCGACCGCGGTGCGCACGGTCGTCGTCTCCACCCAGCATGCCGAGCGGCATGCCGGACGGCTGGTGTCGAACACCATGATCCGCGAAGCGGTGGTCGAAGAAGTGATTCGGCCGGTGCTCGAGCAGGCCGGACTGGAGCACCGGCGGGTAAAGTTTCTGATCAACCCCACCGGGCGATTCGTCATCGGTGGGCCCCACGGCGACGCCGGCCTCACCGGGCGCAAGATCATCGTGGACACCTACGGCGGGATGGCGCGGCACGGCGGAGGCGCCTTCAGCGGCAAGGATCCCTCCAAGGTCGACCGCTCGGCGGCCTACGCGACCCGATGGGTGGCGAAGAACATCGTCGAGGCCAAGCTCGCACGCCGGTGCGAGGTGCAGGTTGCCTATGCCATCGGCGTGGCCGAGCCGGTGTCCATCATGGTGGATACGTTCGGCACCGGCGTGCTGCCCGATCGCCGCCTGGAACAGGTCGTCCGCGAGGTCTTCGACCTTACGCCCCGTGGGATCATTGACACCCTCAAGTTGAAGCGCCCAATTTTCAGCGCCACAGCGTCGTATGGACACTTCGGCCGGAAGCCGCGAGCGGGGAAGTACGGCGACAAGACCGTGGAACTGTTTACCTGGGAACGCGCCGACCGCGTAAAGGAGTTGCTGTCGGCCGCCCGCTGAGGACCGGCAGCGAACGCATGATCGAGGTGACCGTCGCGCACCTGGGGCTGGACCGTTCCACCAACACGCCCGTGGTGATCCTGCGCGAAAAAGAAGGAGCTCGCGTGCTGCCGATCTGGATCGGCCCCGCGGAAGCCAGCGCCATCGCCATGGAGCTCCAGGGCATGAAGGCGCAGCGTCCGCTGACCCACGATCTCCTCAAGCAGGTCATCATTGGACTCGGCGGCGATCTTCGCCGTGTGGTGATCAGCGCGGTGAAGGAGAACACCTACTTCGCCGAGCTCCTGATCCGCCGGGACGATCACGTGTTCCAGGTGGATGCTAGGCCGTCCGACAGCATCGCGCTCGCCCTGCGTCTCCGCGCCCCGATCTTCACCAGTGATCAGCTGCTCGATCAGGCCGGGGTGGAGACCGACGAGCCCGGACCCGATCCGAGCCTCGAGGCGGATCAGCTCAAGCAGTACCTCGAGAAGATGGATCCCCAGGATTTTGGTCGCTTCAATCCGTAGCTTCCCGCGGCCCACCCCACACGCGGCGACTCCCCGATCGGGCGCGCATGAAGGCGACGGCACGACCCGCATTCCGTTCGCGCTTGTGTGCCGCCTGCTGTTGCCTCACGCTCGTCGTGGCGCCGGCCTCACCGGCTCAAAGTGTGGCCGGCGGCCGGGTGGTCGAGGTGACGGCGTCGGGTGATTCGGCGGCTCTGCCCCGAGCCAGGGTCGTGTTGCACCGAATCGGACGCGAGCTTCAGGGACCGATCGACTCCGCTCAGACCGACGCCCGAG
Source organism: Gemmatimonadales bacterium (assembly GCA_035707305.1). Classification (GTDB taxonomy): domain Bacteria; phylum Gemmatimonadota; class Gemmatimonadetes; order Gemmatimonadales; family GWC2-71-9; genus DASQPE01. The sequence continues at coordinate 11,347 of DASSUE010000123.1, read as the reverse complement.
GACGGTTCCGGTTCCGGTTCGCCGCCGACACCACGGCGATCTACCTGGTCAGCGCCCGCCGCAGCGGCATCGAGTACTTCTCCACTCCGGTGCACCTGAATCCGGCCCGCCCGGACACGGGACTTCGCATCGTGGTGGCGGACACATCGAGCACCGCGCCGGTGACACTGGAGGCGCGGCACCTCGTGGTAGGGCCTGCCGGGTCGGACGGGAGCCGCCGAATCATCGACATCATCGTGCTGCGAAACGCCGGTCATCGAACCCGGGCAGCGCCTGACACGATTCGCCCGTCGTGGAGCGGTTCACTGCCGTCCGGCACCGCCGGGCTGGACGTCGGAGAAGGAGAGTTCTCTCCCAGTGCGGTCAGTCGCCGCGGAGACCGGGTCCTCTTCTTCGCCCCCATCCCGCCCGGTGAGAAACAACTGGTCACGGAGTATGTGCTGCCCGCCGGGGCACGCACGTCCCGGCTCGCCGTCGACCAGCCCACCGAATTGCTGAATGTGCTTCTCGCCGAGGCAGCCGCCCGGGTCGCAGGCCCGGGCCTCACGTTCGCGGACACACAGGTGATCGACGGGCGTGGGTACCGGCGCTGGAGCGGATCGGTGGGGCGCGGCGCCATCGTCCGCTTCTCGTTTCCGGCCTCGCCGCTCGCTCTTCGCTGGCTCCTGCCGACACTCGTGGCGCTGGCGGCCGGCGTGCTCGTGGTCGCCGGAGCGAGCCTCGGCCGATCGGCAACCCGCAGGACCACCGCTGATCCCGCAGGCACCGCGAACGGCTTGCTCGAGCGGATGGCCGCGCTCGACGCCCAGTACGGTGGCCGTGAAACGTCCACGCCGCCCGAGGAGTGGCAACGGTATCGACAGGAGCGGGACCGACTCAAGGCCGAACTGAGCGCCGCACTCGCGGCCACCCGGCGGTGAAGGGCCCGTCAGGCTCTCACCGGGTTACACTCGTGCTCGCCGCGGTGGTGCCGGCGAGCCTCATCCTGGGTATCCTTGCCGGGCCGGTTCCGCTCGCGCCGGGAGCGGTGTGGGAGGGGCTGCTGCGGCCGGGCTCGCCCCACGCGCCTATCGTTCGCGAGCTCCGCCTGCCTCGAGTGTTGCTCGCGTTTCTGGTGGGCGGGAGTCTGAGCATCGTTGGAGCCGCGTTGCAGGCGATGCTCCGGAACCCTCTTGCCGATCCCTATCTCCTCGGGCTGTCCGGTGGTGCTGGCCTCGGTGCCGTGCTCGCCATCGCGGTGAATCCGGACTGGCCGTGGGCGGTGCCGCTCGCCGCGTTCGCGGGGGCGACTGGCGCGATTGCGCTGGTGTATCGGCTGAGCGTCGTCTCCGGGCGCCGACTCGATCCCCGGGTTCTCCTGCTGGCCGGCGTGATCGTGGGATCCTTCGCGGGCGCCTTGATGACAGCGGTCGTTTCCGTGTCCGAAGCTGCTGAGCTGCGCCGCGCGTTCCTGTGGCTGCTCGGCGGCTTCGGCGCCGCTTCGTGGCGGGCAGTCGGCGTGTTCGTCGCCTACGCGGCACTTCCAATCCTCGTGGTCATGGCGAGTGGCCGCTGGCTTGATCTGCTCACCCTCGGCGAGGAAACGGCGCGCCACCTGGGGGCCGACGTCGAGCGCCTCAAGCGGGTGATCTACATCGCGACCTCGTTGCTCACAGCCGCGAGCGTCGCGGTGTGCGGAATCGTCGGCTTCGTCGGACTCGTGGTCCCCCATGCGGTTCGACAGATCCGGACTCCGTTGCACCGCGAGCTCCTGCCGGCCGCGTTCGTGGGCGGCGGCGCCTTCCTCGTGCTGGCCGACGCCGTGGCGCGTACCGTTGTCCGGCCGCTGGAGCTCCCGGTCGGCGCGGTCACCGCGTTGGTGGGCGTTCCGCTGTTCGCGCTCCTCCTCCGACGCACCTACCTGTGATCCTCGCAGCCAGAGCGCTCGCGGTACGGTACCCCGGCGCCCCGGCCAGGGCGCTCGACGAGGTGTCGCTGGACATCGCGCCCGGCCGGCTCGTGGCGGTGGCCGGTCCCAACGGGAGCGGCAAGACCACGCTGGTTCGCGCGCTGCTTGGCCACGTGGCGCTGGAGGCCGGGGACGCCCTGCTGAATGACAAGCCGGTCCGGCGTTGGCCCGCCGGCGCGCTCGCCCGCGCAGTCGGAGTCGTGGCCCAGCGCGAGGAAATCGTGTTTCCGCTCTCGGTCTGGCAGACGGTTCTGTTGGGTCGTTACCCACACCTGGGTCCCTTCAGCGCCGAGGGGGCGGCCGACCGGGCGGCCATCTCCGCCGCGCTCCGCCGGTGCGACGTGATCTCGCTCGCCGAGCGCCGGGTGGACACGCTCTCGGGCGGCGAGTGGCAGCGGGTGCGGGTGGCCCGCGCGTTGGCGCAGGAGCCGAGCATCCTGGTGCTCGATGAGCCGACCGCATCGCTGGACGTTCGGCACGAGATGGAGCTGTTCGAGCTGGTACGCGCCCTCGTGGACGATGGGCTTGCCGGGCTGGTCATCACTCACCAGCTGAACCTGGCCGCCCGGTTCGCCGACCGGATTGTTCTCCTCGCGGGCGGGCGTGTGGTCGGCGACGGTCCGCCCGACGCGGTGTTCCGGCCGGAGCTGCTCGCGAGGGTCTTCGAATGGCCCCTCGGCGTGACCCGGCTCCCGGACGGGGCACCACACGCCGTTCCTCAACGCGTACGCGGCGAGAGCACGGACCAGACCTGATAGCTTTCCCCCATGGCTCTCGTGACCACGCCCGCCATCGTACTCTCCGCGCTCAAGTACAGCGAGTCCTCCAAGATCGTGCGGTTGGCCACGCGAGACCTCGGGGTGCAGAGCGCCATCGCAAAAGGCGCCCGGCGGCCGCGGAGCAGGTTCGGCGCCGCGCTGCAGGTATTGAGCGAGGGCCAGGCCCACCTGTACGTGCGGGAGCACCGCGAGCTGCACACGCTCGCGGCCTTCGATCTCGCCCGAGTTCCGGTGCGCATCGCCGAGGACCTCGACCGGTACGCCGCCGCCTCGGTGCTGGCGGAAATCATGGTGCGCTTCGCGCCGGCGGATACCCATACCGAAAGCTTCGACACGTTGCGCGACGCCTTGGCCGAGCTCGAAGCCGCCGATCCGGAGCTCGTCCGCGCCGTTGGCCTCCGGGCCGTCTGGCAACTGGTGAGCGTACTGGGATTCGCGCCAGCGCTGGACGCCTGTGTACGGGACGGCTCGCCGGTGCCCCCGGGCGCGCTCGCGTTCAACGCTCCGGAGGGGGGTGCGCTCTGCGCGGCCTGTGCCGGCGCCGCCGGCGGCACCCGGCTGGCGCCCGATGATCGAGCTGATCTGGTCCGACTGCTGGAGCCGGGAACCGAGTTGCCGGCCCTCGATGCCAGACACGCCGCCGCGCACGAGCGGCTCGCCGCGCGGTACGTCCAGTGGCATCTCGGCGAAGGGGCCGAGTTGCCTGCGCTGACGTTCTGGGTCCAGCGTCCCCGGAGAGCCGGGTGATCATCGGTACGGCGGGACACATCGACCACGGCAAGTCCGCTCTTGTCACCGCGCTCACCGGCGCGGCGATGGACCGCCTCGCGGAGGAGCAACGCCGGGGCATCACCATCGACCTCAACATCGCGCCGTTCGATCTGGATGGCACCGTCGCGGGCGTGGTGGATGTTCCCGGGCACGAAGACTTCGTCAGGACCATGGTTGCCGGCGCGTCCGGGATCGATCTCGCCCTTCTGGTGATCGCTGCCGACGAGGGCATCATGCCGCAGACCGAAGAGCACCTCGCCATTCTCGAACAGCTCGGCGTTCGCACCGTGCTCCCCGTCGTAACCAAGAGCGATCTGGTCGAGCCCGACTGGCTGGACCTGGTGCTTGCGGAGGTCGCGGAGCGCGGCCGGCGGTCCGACGCGGCGTTCGAGCCGCCGCTGGCGGTCTCGGTCGTGACCGGCCAAGGCCTCGACACCTTGCGCCAGCGCCTGCGAGACCATGCGACCCGCACGGTGAACCGCCCCGCCGACGATGTGTTCCGCCTCCCCGTGGACCGCGCGTTCTCGGTGGCGGGCGTCGGCACTGTGATCACGGGGACCGCCTGGTCCGGCTCGGTAGGCGTCGGCGATCGGGTGCGGTTGCTCCCGGGCAGCGGAGAAGGTCGCGTCAGATCGATCGAAACCCATGGAAAGCCTCTCGATCGGAGCCAGCCCGGAGCGCGGGTTGCCTTGGGCATCGCCGGCCTGGAGCGCACCGATGCCCGGCGGGGCCAGGTCGTTGTCGCGGCCGGGGTGCCGTGGGCGGTGAGCGAGACGCTGGACGTATCTATTCGTATGCTGCCAGGGAGGCCGCCGCTCGCGCCTCGAGCTCGGGTACGGCTTCACCTGGGTACCGCCGAGGTCATGGCCCGGGTGGCGCCTCGGGCGGCGGACGGCGCCGCACGCCTCGCTCGTCTCAGGCTCGAGCGACCGTTGGTCGCGCGCGGCGGCGACCGGTTCGTCCTGCGGAGCTATAGCCCGGTGACCACCGTGGGTGGCGGCACCGTCCTCGATCCGGACCCGCCGCGGCGGGCCGGCCTCTGGCCAACCGGGCTGGCGGACGCGGATCCGCGCGCGCGGGTCGCGGCTCTGGTCGCACGACGGCCGTTTGGTGCAGCGGCGGCTGCACTTCCGCTGCTTAGCGGTCTGCCTCCGCCCGCGGCCGATCAAGCTGCGGGCGCGGTCCAGGACCTGCAAAGGGTGGGGCATCTTTGGGTCAGGCGAGCCGTGGTGGGTGAGGCGCGCGACCGGGCGCTCGCAGCGCTGGCCCGTTACCACCGCCAAGCCCCCGCAGAACTCGGGATGCCACTCGAAACCCTGAGGCGTGCGTTCGGGGTGCCGGAGATCCTGGCCGCAGCGGCGCTGGAAGCGCTGATCGAAGAAGGTGGCATCGAGGTGCGCCAGGCACAGGCCCGCCTCCCGGGCTTTGCTCCCCAGGTCGCCGGTGGCGACGCCGAGATGGAGCGGATCGTGGCGATTGTGCGGAAGGCCGGCCTGGCTCCGCCGAGCGTGGGGGAGCTGGAGAAGGAAACCGGCCGCCGCGACATAATCGCGGTGTTACGGTTGGCCGCCGCCCGGGGGGACATCGAAGCGGTCGAGCGGGACCGGTACTACGACGCCCAGGCGCTGCACCGCTTCACCGCCGCGGTGCGCGAGGTGGGACGCGGGGGCGATATCCAGCCGGCCGCCCTTCGCGACCGGCTGGGGATCAGCCGCAAGTTCCTCATCCCATTGCTGGAATGGGCTGACGCACGGGGAATCACGGTTCGCTCCGGGGAGCGACGGCGGCTGGCGTCGGCACGCGAATAGGGGCATATTTCGACTTGCTATCCCACGATAAATCGCTGTTTTCCCGCCATGCCGGAGGTGCTACTCCCGACAACCTTCGTTCGACAGGAGTCTCCATGGTCCGCTTCAAGTGGGCGGGGTGGTGGCTCGGTCTGATGGTGAGTGCGGGCTCGCCGGCGGCGGCACAGGTGCTGAATCCAGCGCCCAAGGTCGAGCTCATGGAGCACTTCCCCAATCCCTTGGGGGCGGCAACGACGATCCCGTTTGAGATCAGTCCGGAGATATGCGTCCGGGGTCACCGGCCGATCGTCACTCTCAGGATCCTCAACTCGCTTGTGCAGGTGGTCGCGATTCCGGTCCTCGCGTCAAGTGCTGATGAAACGCCGCTGGAGCTGGTTCAGATCGACTGCGGAACGCACCGGGCGTACTGGAACGGGAAGTTGCGCGATGGGCGTCGCGACGCACGGCCGGGAGTCTACTACTATCAGTTGACGGTTGACGGAGAGCGCCACACTCGGAAGATGATCGTGCCCCGAAGGATCGGCCCCGCGAACTGAGTTCCATCCCAAGCGACACGGCCGCCGCGTTCACCCGTGGCGGCCGTCTCGTTTAGCCACGGCAAGACCTGCCATTGTGGCACCTCCGCGTGGTTTCACCCTTGCACTGGGAGGCCTGTACACCAAACGTAGGTCTGATGCTGGGAGCCGACCACAACGAGTGGGGTGCCAGTGCTTCGTCCAGAACGCTTGACCATCAAAGCCCAAGAAGCCTTTCGCGACGCCGGCGAGGACGCCCGCCGGCGGGGCAATCCCGTCGTCAACGATGCTCACCTGTTCGCCGCTCTACTGGCGCAGGATGAGGGGGTCGTCCAGCCGCTCCTCCAAAAGGCCGGCCTGAATGTTTCGGCATTGAGAGACGCGGTCGAGCGCGAGGTAGCGCGCCTCCCGACCCAGAGCGGCGGGGTGGAGCCCACCTTCAGCCGCGAGCTCCACCGGACCTTCGACCGGGCGGAGCAGGAGGCCATGCGGCTCGGCGATGCCTATGTGTCGACCGAGCATCTCCTGCTCGCGCTGGTCGAGGAGAAGAACACCGCCGCGCGGGCGCTGCTCAGCGCGCAGAACATCGACGTCAACCGGCTCCGGCAGGCGCTGGATGACGTGCGCGGATCGCACCGCGTGACCGACCAGACGCCGGAAGAGAAGTATCAGGCGCTCGAGCGCTTTACCCGCAACCTGACCGACGAGGCCCGTCGCGGAAAGCTGGACCCGGTGATCGGGCGCGACGAAGAGATTCGGCGGGTCATGCAGGTGCTCTCGCGCCGCACGAAAAACAACCCGGTTCTGATCGGGGAGCCCGGCGTGGGCAAGACTGCGATCGTCGAGGGGCTGGCCCAAAGGATCGTGGATGGCGACGTCCCCGACTCGCTCCGGAACAAGGAGCTGCTGGCGCTCGACATCGGCCAGCTTCTCGCCGGTGCCAAGTATCGCGGCGAGTTCGAGGAGCGACTCAAGTCGGTAGTGAAAGAGCTCACCGCGGACGAAGGCCGCTTCATCACGTTCATCGACGAGCTGCACACGATCGTCGGTGCCGGGGCCGCCGAAGGAGCGGTTGACGCGAGCAATATGCTCAAGCCGCCGCTTGCTCGCGGCGAGCTGCACGTGGTCGGCGCTACCACGCTGGATGAGTACCGCAAGCACGTCGAGAAGGATCCGGCGCTCGAGCGGCGGTTCCAGCCGGTTCTCGTGGGCGAGCCCAGTGTCACCGACACCATTGCCATCCTGCGCGGTCTCAAGGAGAAGTATGAGGTCCACCATGGAGTGCGCATCACCGACAATGCGCTGATCGCGGCGGCCACGCTGTCCGACCGGTACATCGGCGACCGCTTCCTGCCCGACAAGGCGATCGACCTGGTGGATGAGGCCGCGAGCCGGCTCAGGATCGAGATCGACAGCCTGCCCCAGGAGATCGACGAGGTCGAGCGTCGCACCGTTCAACTCGAGATCGAACGTCAGGCATTGCTCAAGGAAAAGGACAAGGCGGCCGTCGAACGGCGCGCAGCGCTGGAGCAGGAGATCGCCGACCTGAAGGAGCGGAGCGCCGCCATGAAGGCCCAGTGGCAGGCGGAGAAAACGGCCATCCAGGAGATCCAATCGGTCAAGGCTGAGGTGGAGCAACTCCGACTGGAAATCGACCAAGCCACGCGGCGGGGTGACCTGCAGCGGGCCGCGGAGCTGCGCTATGGCCGGCTGCCGGAGGCCGAGCGCAAGCTCGCCGATCTGGAATCCCGATTGGCGGACGTGCAGGCGAGGGCGCATTACCTAAAGGAAGAGGTCGACGCTGAGGACATCGCCGAAATCGTCGCCAAGTGGACCGGCATCCCGGTGACCAAAATGCTCGAATCCGAGCGGGAACGCCTCACCAGGTTGGAGGATGAGCTCGCCCGTCGCGTCGTGGGTCAGGCGGCGGGCGTGCGTGCAGTGGCCGACGCGGTGCGGCGAAGCCGCGCCGGGCTGGCCGATCCGAATCGTCCGACCGGCTCGTTCATCTTTCTCGGCCCCACGGGTGTAGGCAAGACGGAGACCGCCCGCGCCCTCGCTGAATTTCTCTTCGACGACGAGCGGGCGATGGTGCGGCTGGACATGTCGGAGTACATGGAAAAGCACTCGGTGGCGCGGATGATCGGCGCGCCGCCGGGATATGTCGGCTATGAAGAGGGCGGGCAGCTGACCGAGGCGGTCCGCCGCCGGCCGTACGCTGTGGTGCTGTTCGACGAGATCGAAAAGGCGCACCCCGACGTGTTCAACGTGCTGCTTCAGATTCTCGATGACGGCCGCCTCACCGACAGCCAGGGCCGGGTGGTCGGTTTCCGCAACACGGTCATCATCATGACCTCGAATATCGGGAGCGGGCTGATCGTCGAGGCAGGCGCCGATCCTGAGCCGCAGGCCTGGGCTCGGATCGAGCAGCGGGTTCGCGACGAGTTGCGCAACGTCTTCCGCCCCGAGTTCCTCAATCGGGTGGACGATATCATCGTGTTCCATCCACTGAGTCGGGCCGACATCCTGCGGATCGTCGAGCTCCAGATCGTCCGGTTGAGTCGCACGTTGGCCGACCGCAAACTCGGCCTGGAGGTCACCCAGGCAGCGAAAGAGTTCCTGGCGAATCAGGGATACGACCCGGTGTACGGTGCCAGGCCGCTCAAGCGAGTGATCCAGCGATTGGTGCAGAACCCGATCGCGCTCGAGCTGCTCGAGGGCCACTATCGCGAGGGCGACGTGGTCGTGGTGGACGTGGGAGAAGGCGGACTGCGCTTCTCCCGAGCGGCCGGCGCGGCGGAACGGGTGAGTGCGTAGGGGAACGCCCTCACCGGCCGATGTGGCCGGCATGGAGGCTGCGTTGCGCCTGGCGCGGGCCGCTGCGCTCCGCGGCGAGGTCCCCGTGGGTGCGGTCATCATCGCGGAGGGCGATCGCCTCGGCGAAGCCCACAACGAGACCATCCAGCGCCGCGACGCCACCGCCCATGCCGAGATGCTGGCGATTCAGCGTGCGGCGGGCGCGGGCCACGCCGACCGCCTGCGTGAAGCTACGCTCTACGTGACCCTCGAACCGTGCGCCCAGTGCGCGGGCGCGATCGTGCTGGCGAAGGTGCCCCGGGTCGTGTACGGTGCCCACGACCTGCGATGGGGCATGGCTGGATCGGTGCTCGACCTGTTGCGAGAACCCCGGCTAAACCATCGCGCGGAGGTGCTAGGTGGCTTCATGGAGCTCGAGTGCGCGGAGCTGTTGAAGCGATTCTTCCTGTCGCGCCGTTGAGCGCCGCCACCGCTCCTCCCCGGCCGTACCGGGCCGCCTCTCTGGAAAAGCTCCGTGGTCGAGTGTAAACTCCGGGCCCAAAAGCGGTTGAGTAGTTGCAGGACAGGTGTCCGAGTGGCTGAAGGAGCCGGTCTCGAAAACCGGTATACCGGCAACGGTATCGTGGGTTCGAATCCCACCCTGTCCGTTTCCTCCCAAACCGTGCGTCCATCGATGTCGCCATCGCCGGATCAGCGGGCCGGGTGCCTGCTCGGTCTTGCACTGGGTGACGCGCTCGGTTTCGTAGTCGAGGCCGAGCCGCCCGAAGTGGCTCGGCGCCACGCCGCGGCGCTCCGGGCCGGCCGGGGAGCCGAACGATCGCATTCCCGCTTCCCATTCGGTCAATACAGCGACGATACCCAGCTGTCGCGCGAGCTGTTGATCTCGATTCGTGAGGCCCGGGGCTTCAGCCCCGAGGCGTTCGGCCGGCGCGTCGCGGCGTTGTTCGCCAGCGGCCGGGACGTGGGCGCCGGGCCCGGAACCCGGGGGGCCGCGCTCCGCCTGGCCGCCGGCGTCAGCTGGCGGGACGCGGGTGCGCCCAGCCCCTATGCCGGAAATGGGAGCGCGATGCGGGCGGCTCCCATCGGCGTGCTGATCGGCGCGGAAGGCGACGAGCTGAGCCGGGTAGCGGTTGAGCAGAGCCGGGTGACTCACCACGACCCCCGATGTGCGGCTGGAGCACTGGCGATGGCCGCCGCGGCGCGGGCTGCCGCGCGCCCTGGGCCGATCGATCCGGCCGCCTGGGTCTCCGAGGTCGCCGCTGTCGTGAGACCGTTCGATGAAGGGGTGGCCCGTGCCATCGAGCTGGCGGGCGGGTGGGTGTCGCTCCGCCCGGCCGACGCCCACGCCGCTCTGACTGCGGCTGAGCTCGATCCGGGATCACCGGGCGGCGCTCTGGGCATTTCGGCCCACGTGGTGCCCACCGTCGGGTGGGCGGTCTACTCGTTTCTTCGGTGCCCCGACTCCTTTAGCGAGGCGGTGGCGGTCGCGATCGAGGTCGGAGGCGACACCGACACGATGGGGGCCATGGCGGGAGCCTTGGTCGGGGCCAGAGTCGGTCGGCGCGGGCTGCCCGCCGAGCTCCTCGACCGGGTCAATGACCGGGGTAGGTGGGGCGCCGGGGCGCTGGCCCGGCTGGCTGGAGTATCGTTGGTCTAATACTGCTCTAATAAAAGGAAGGGGAGCACGTTCCGGCCGGAAACGCTACGTCGTTGTGGCGGGCGTGTTTCGAACCTCACCAGGTGTGTCTGTTAGTGTTGCAGAACCGTCATATCACCTGTACATTACCGCCGTTCCGCCGGGCCGGGTATCTGGAAACGCAGACACGGGCCGTGTCCGGAGCCGAATGGCGCGAACGCGTCACCCTTCGAGGGGCTCATCTCCCTCGCGACCTTATGACCGAACGTGTGTCTGCGAATCGTTCGCCGGGTTCCGGTGTCCGATTCGTCGCATCAGTTACGATGCCGCAGACCATCAAACCGTTGCGCGCGTGGAAGAGCGCGCGCCATCCCGACTCTACAGCCAGCCCGGACTGACTTCTCTACGCCGCCGGGACACCGACGGTTTCAGACTGGGCAGGTGCGCTCTCGCCGCGTGCGGCGGGGCATAGGTGCAGGACAGCAGGCTCAGCAGTCTCGTATTCCAAAGACAATGGAGGAGGAGGCATGGGATCAGCACTTCGTCGGTTCGTGGCGAGTGGTGCTGCCGTGGCGCTGCTCCCCGCATGGCTCGCGGCTCAGGATGCGGCCGTGATCTCCGGGGCAGTCACAGGCGAGAATGACAGGCGAATCGCCGGCGCTACAGTCAGCATCACGCAGCTGGGCATCGGGGCCACGACGCGCGATGATGGTCGGTATACCATCCTCGTGCCGGCGGCCCGCGTTACGGGGCAGCAGGTCACGCTCACAGCCCGAGCCATCAACTACAAGCCCCAGTCGGTAACGGTTACGCTCAGCGAAGGTCAGATCACGCAGGATTTCAGCCTTGCACCGAACCCGCTCAACCTGGGCGAGATTGTCGTGACCGGCGCCGGCACTGCAACCGAGGTGGAGAAGCTCGGGACGGTGCGGGACAAGGTCGTGGCTGAGCAGATCGTCAACAGCGCCGAGCAGAATCTGGTGAACGCGCTGGCGGCCAAGGCGCCGAACGTCCAGGTATTCTCGTCGGCGGGCGATCCCGGCGTGTCGACGTACATCCAGATTCGAGGCCTT
>DASSUE010000122.1:0-4131 GCA_035707305.1 Gemmatimonadales bacterium | reverse complement strand
GCTTCAGGCGCCTTGCCGAGCCGGCGGCGCTCCGCCTCCGGCTCCACGCCGTGGACCACCGCGTTGGTGAGCAGGTGCACCAGGGGCTCGCCGAGACGATCGAGGATGGTCTTGTCGAGGAGCGTATCGCCGCCTTCGGTGGCCAGGCGGACCGGCTTGTGCTCCTCCCGCGCCACGTCGCGCACCATGCGCGCATAGCGCGCGAATACGGTGGAGATCGGTAACAGGCGGGTCTGCATCAGCGCGCCCTCGAGGCGCTTCATGGTGGCGCCGAGCGCGCCGACGACGCGATCGAGCTCGCCAAGCTCGTCGCAGTGGCCGAGAATCGCGCGAAGCCGGCGGTGCACGTCGGGTAGGCCGGACTGCTCGATCATCGCCTCGCCGAAGATCTCGAGCAGTGTGTCAAGCTGGCGGAAGTCCACCCGGATCGTGCCACCGGCATCGAGCCCGCTTCGGCGGTCGCTGTGGCGGCGCTCGAGTCGGAGCGGCGGGGCAGGCTTCTCGGCCGTCGGGGCAGTCCCCTGCAGGGTGCCGCGTACCCGGGCCACGAACACATCGGCGGCCGTGCCGTCGTCGGTCTCCCGCGCGGCGCGGATCAGATCGGCCAGCAGACCACCGCCTTCAACCAGTAACGCGGCCGACTCGTCCGTACGCGCCGACGGGTCGCCGATGAGGTGGGCGCAGAGGTCCTCGAGGGCGTGCGCCACCGCCTGCATGGGGCGGAGCCCCATCATGGCGGAGTTGCCCTTCAGCGTGTGAAGCTGTCCCTTGAGCCCGGTCAGCTCGTCCGCGTCGCGAACCCCATCGCGCCACTGCCGCTCGACCCTGAGCAGTGCTTCGGTCACCCCCTCGGCGAGGGGGAGGCACTCGGCGATGTACTCGTGGATCAGCTCCGCAAAGGCGTGGTCCCGGTCCATCGTCAGGCGGCGGGGCGTTCCCGCTGGACCCGAGCGATCAGGCGCTCGAGATCGGCCGGTACAAAGGGCTTGCGGAGATACTCGGTGGCGCCGGCCTCGCGTCCCCGCGCCTCATCCTCGGCCGTGCTCTCGGTGGTGACCAGCACGATCGGAACGTCGGGATGCAGGCCTTCGGCCCGCCGCCGGTCGAGGAACTCGAGTCCGTTCATCTCGGGCATGTTGAGGTCCAACAGCACCAGCGTGATCTCGGGATGCGCCGCGAGCATGCCGTAGCCTTCCCGGCCGTTCATCGCGTGCAGCAGGGTGCTGCCGGCAAGTGCGCCGCGCGAAAACACCAGCCGGTACATCTGGTGCGTAAGTGGTGAATCATCGACCAGGAGGAATGTGCCGGGCCGGGGAGTCGTCATCGAGCTGGCCTCCGAACCACGATCAGATCGCGAACTTGTTGTCGAGGGGCGACTTAGGCGGGGGCAAATCACATACCATCGTGGAACCGACGCGCTAACCGATTGTGCAGCTTTCGTGTCCGGGGTGCAGCGTGGGGCACCGGGCGCTCAGCTTCGTGCAACTTGCGCCATTCCCTCATTCAATAAGAACCGCCACTGGGTGTGTCGCCTCGCCGCGCGCATCTCTGGCCGCGGCATCGACCGAGTCCTCGTCCCACATCACCAGCGTGGCGGCCCATTGGCTGGCGGCGAAGGTTGCCAGATCCTGAGGCGAAAGCGAGCGCTCCTTGACCGGAAGGTTGTTGAGATCGGCGCGGTAGGGGTGGGTATGCCAGGTGCCCACGACGCGGGGAATGCTGTCGCAGCTGCCGCCCACTGCGAGAGGTAGCTGCTTCAGATGCCGGGCGGGCACCCACCGCTCCACGTACACGGACTGTCGTTCCACCCGCCCGATCAGGCAGCCGAGATACTCGCGCTGGGTAGGACGCACCGTGCCGAGCATCTTTTCCATCGTGTTGAGATCGGCGAGCTGGTCCCAGTTCCGGTTGAACGTTCGGAACACCGCCGTCATCGAATCACGGGTGGCGTGGGACAGCACCACCGCCGGCTCGGCGTCGGTTTGCACTGCCGACGCCGCGGCCGCGAGAAGCAGCAGTCCCAGTGGAATGCTTGTGCGTCGCGTCATGCCCCAAGATACTGTACGCATCCTCGCCCGGTTCCGGACCCATGCGGCGCAGTACGGTGGTCACGCTGCTCGCGCTCGTCGCGTTCGCGGCGATCCTGCTCTACACCACACTCACCTCCCAGCGTGCGGAGTGCCGCGTGGTGGTCGAGTTTGAGGGGCAGCGGAACTCGGCCGTCGCCTCCGGTGCCACCGAAGCCGACGCGGAGCGTGAGGCCCGCACGGCCGCGTGCGGCCCGATCGCGCGGGGTATGAACGCTTCCATCGCCTGCGCCAACACACCTCCGATCGAGAAGCAGTGCCGCACCCTGTGACGGCGTCGCGGCTCAAGATCCCCCACCCTCTCGTTCTTCTTTTGGCGTGCCTTGCCGTCGCTGCGGCCGCGAGCTGGATCGTGCCGGCCGGAGCCTATGAGCGGCGCGACGACGCGGCCCTGGAGCGCACCGTGGTGGTGCCTGGGACGTATCACCGGGTGGACCCGGCGCCGCTGAGCCCGTTCCAGGCAGCCGTCGCGCTGCCGAAGGGTCTCGCGGATGCCGCGTCGGTGGTGTTCCTGGTCTTTCTGGTGGGCGGGGCGTTCGCGGTGGTGGAACAGACCGGAGCGCTGAGCGGCGCGGTCGGCTGGCTGGTGACACGGCTGGCCCGGCGGGAAACGCTGGTGATCCCCATCGCAAGCGTCGCCTTCGCGGCGGGAGGCGGCGGGTTCAACATGCAGGAGGAGATCATCGCGTTCGTTCCGGTGCTCCTTCTGCTGGTGCGGCGGCTGGGTTTCGATTCCCTCACCGCCATCGCGATGAGCCTCGGCGCCGCGATGGTCGGGGCGGCATTCAGCCCGATCAACCCGTTCCAGGTGATCATCGCGCAACGGCTGGCGCAGCTCGCCCCTGGATCGGGATGGCTGTTCCGCTCCGTCGTGTTCGCTGCCGCGCTCGCGATCTGGATCGTGGCTATCGTGCGCTACGCCAGACGCCTCCGAACCGATCCAAAGCACGAGCCCGATGCGGGCGCGTTTGCGGCTCGGGTGGGAAACGGGGCGCCGGCCCGGCGGCCGGCCCTGGTGCTCACGCTGGTGGCGCTCGCGTTCGCCACCGTGGTCTATGGGCTCGTGGCCCTCCACTGGGGATTCGACGAGCTGTCCGCGGTGTTCTTCGTGATGGGCCTGGCGGCGGGGCTGGCCGCGGGGTTCGGGGCCTCCGGCACGATGGACGCGTTCATCCACGGGTTTCGCGCCATGGCCGGAGCCGCGATGTTGATCGGATTCGCCCGGGCGATCTACGTGGCGCTCGACCAGGGGCGGATCCTCGACACGTTGGTCCACGGGTTGTTCACCCCTCTCGAGCACCTTCCGCTCGGCTTCTCCGCCGTGGGGATGATGGCCGCCCACACGCTCATCCACGTCCCGGTGCCGAGCGTGAGCGGCCAGGCAGTGCTGACCATTCCCATCCTGGTTCCCCTCTCCGACCTGCTCCAACTCTCGCGCCAGGTGACCGTGCTCGCCTACCAGTACGGCGCCGGCCTGTGCGAGATGCTCACGCCCACCAACGGTGCGCTGATGGCGATCCTCGCCGCCGCGGGGGTGCCCTACGACCGTTGGCTTCGGTTCACTCTGCCCCTCTGGGCCCTGCTCTTTGGGCTGGGTGCAATTGCTGTCATTGCCGCGATCGGCCTCGGCCTCTGAGCCGGCCGGCCCCACGATCGTATCGCCAGCCAGGCCCCGATACTGAACCGGCGGCATCGCGCATGCGTTCTATATCGAAGAGTTCGGGTGAGCCGACACACGGGGTTTGTGCCTGAATGGCACTAGTGTTGCGATGACTGGTTCCCGGACCACCGGAAGGCGGGGTTGGTTCAATGGGAGACGCGCAGATCCGCGAAATGGAACAAGACGGCGATTTCGCCCTCTGGTTTTCGGAGCTGCTGGCCGACGCCGGGGAGGCGGAGGACGGCGATCGCGCGGCGGAAGACCGCTATCTGGTGCTGAGTAACGACATCGGCGACTGGATCGGCGGGCTCCACTTCACCCTCCGTGGCGGCGTCGCGCATCTCGAAGACGTGGCTGTACTTCCGAGCGAACGCCACCAGGGGC
>DASSUE010000121.1:0-14077 GCA_035707305.1 Gemmatimonadales bacterium | reverse complement strand
GGGGTGCGCTTTCACACCGATGCGGTGCAGGCGTTCGGACAGCTGCCGATCGACTTCGGCCGACTGGGCTGCGATCTGCTGACGATCTCGGCGCACAAGGTCGGTGGGCCGAAGGGCGTGGGCGCGCTTCTGGTGCGAGAGCCGGGGCTGATCGAACCCCTGGTGCGCGGCGGATCCCAGCAGGGAGGCGTTCGTCCGGGCACGGAGAACGTGATCGGGATCATCGGGTTTGGGCAGGCGGCCGAGCTGGCCGCACGCGAGCAGGCTGAGCACGCCGGTCGGCTCGGCGCATTGCGGTCGCGGCTCCGCGATGCCCTGGTGGAGGCGGTGCGCGATCTCGTGGTTCTCGAAGCCGATCACGTCACGGCTCCGCGGATTCTCACCGTCTGCGTTCCGGGCGCCGAGTCGGACGCGCTGCTGATGCACCTCGA
Source organism: Gemmatimonadales bacterium (assembly GCA_035707305.1). Lineage (GTDB taxonomy): Bacteria > Gemmatimonadota > Gemmatimonadetes > Gemmatimonadales > GWC2-71-9 > DASQPE01. The sequence continues at coordinate 13,646 of DASSUE010000121.1, read as the reverse complement.
CCTCGCCGGCGTAGCCGCCGGCAGCGGGTCGGCCTGCACCACCGGGGCCATCGAGCCGTCGCACGTCCTCGCCGCAATGGGCATCCCGCGAGAGCTCGCCATCGGCGCGGTCCGGTTCAGTCTGGGTCGCGACACGACGGCGGAGGATGTGGACCGGGCGGCGACCATCTTCCCCGCGGTCGTAGCGCGGGCGCGCCAGGCCGCGGGCGCACCAGCGCGATGACGGCGTCTCGCCGTGCGCGCGTGCTCGTCGCCATGTCTGGCGGCGTAGACAGCTCGGTCGCGGCTGCGCGCCTGGTCGAGCAAGGCTACGACGTCATCGGCGCCACGATGAAGCTGTTCTGCTACGGCGACTCGGTGCCGGACCGCCCCTGCTGCTCGCTGGATTCCATCAATGATGCGCGGGACGTGGCGCACACGCTGGGAATCCCCCACTACGTGCTGAACCTGGAGGACCGCTTCGCGCTCCACGTGATCGGCAACTTCGTCGATGAGTATTCGCGTGGACGGACGCCGATCCCGTGTGTTCGCTGCAACTCCTTCACCAAGTTCCGCGATCTGCTCGCGCACGCCGACGCGCTCGCGTGTGCCTACATCGCCACCGGCCATTACGCCATCGCCCGCGAGGGACGGCTGTTCCGCGGGCGCGATGCCGCCAAGGACCAGACTTACTTCCTCTGGGGCATCGACCGGTCGGTGGTGGCCCGAATGGTGACCCCCGTGGGGGACCTTACCAAGTCCGAGACCCGGGCCTACGCGCGGCGCCTCGGGCTTCGGACCGCAGACAAGCAGGAGTCGGTGGAGATCTGCTTCGTGCCCGACGACGACTACGTCGGCGTCCTCGAGCGGCATCTGCCCGCCGACGCACCTGCTCTCTCTCCGGGGCACTTCGTCGCGCCCGACGGCACGATCCTCGGCGAGCATGCCGGCTATGGCAGGTTCACCATTGGCCAGCGCAAGGGCCTGCCGGGTGGCGCGGCCGGCCCGCGGTACGTGGTCGAGATTCGTCCCGACTCACGCGAGGTGGTGGTCGGCGGCGCAGCGGAGCTCGCCCGCGACGACGTCCGCCTCGACGAGCTCAACTGGCTGGCGGAGCCGTTGCTTGTGGGGGCCACCTGCGAGGTCCAGCTCCGGTATCGGTCCCGCGCAATTGCCGCCACGGTGGAGACGGTCGACCAGGACGGGTTGCGCCTTCGGCTTCGCACGCCAGCTCGCGCGGTCGCGCCGGGACAGTCTGGCGTATTGTACGATCCCGACGGACGAGTGCTCGGCGGAGGGGTCATTTCCTGATATGGGATCCTTGATCGTTCGACTGTTGATCAATGCCGCCGCGCTGCTCGCCGCGGTCTGGTTGATTCCCGGCATCCACTTCAGAGGCGGGCCCGCCAAGCTGATCGGGGTGGCTGCTGTCTTCGGCATCGTCAACGCACTGGTCCGCCCCATCCTGACCGTGTTGAGCTGCCCGCTGATCGTGATCACGCTGGGGCTGTTCACCCTCGTGATCAACGCGCTCATGCTGCTGCTCACAGGGTATTTGTCCCAGGCCTGGAATCTGGGATTCGGCGTGGATGGGCTCCTCCCCGCCTTTTTCGGCGGGATCGTGATCGGGTTGGTGAGCACGGTGCTGACGTTGACCGTCGGAAAGAACCAGGGGTAGCCATGGTGGGGGTCGTTACTCCTCCGTGACAGGCGATACCGCCAACCCCGCATCGCATCGTAGATTAGGGGCATGACCCAGGTCATCCCGACCCCCGTCCCAGCCGATCCATCGGCGGCCGATCTCCGGCACCCTTCGCTGTACCTGAACCGGGAGCTGTCATGGCTCGAGTTCAACCGGCGGGTACTGTACGAAGCGCAGGATGCCCGCACGCCGCTGCTCGAACGACTGAAGTTCCTGGGGATCTTCAGCAGCAACCTGGACGAGTTCTTCCAGGTCCGGGTCGCCGGGCTCAAGCAGCAGCTGGCGGCCGGGATCGTGGAGCGCACCGCCGACGGCATGACGCCCGAGGCGCAGCTCCGGGCGATCTCCGCCATCGTGCGTGAGCTGACTCGGCAGCACCGGCAGACGCTCATGCACGATGTCATCCCGGCGCTCGCCGAGAACGGGGTGCACCTCGAGCTCCGGATCAGTGACCTCACCCCGGCCGACGGGGAACACGTCGACCGCTATTTCCATCAGAACGTGTTCCCGGTGCTCACCCCGCTCGCCGTGGATCCGGGCCACCCCTTTCCATACATCTCGAATCTGAGCCTGTCGCTGGCCGTGGTGTTGCGCGGCGCCGACGGCGAGGAGCGGTTTGCCCGGGTCAAGGTTCCGAAGATTCTGCCGCGTTGGGTGCCGCTCACCACACCGCACCGGTTCGTGCCGCTGGAACAGGTCATCGGTGCGAATCTCGAAAGCCTGTTCCCGGGAGTCGAGATCCTCGGCTGGTACACGTTCCGGATCTCGCGCAACACCGACCTTCAGCTCGACGACAGCGACGAGGCCGAGGATCTGCTGAGCCTCATTCAGGAGGAAGTCCGCAATCGTCGGTTCGCGGAGGTGGTGCGGATCGAGGTGCATGCCTCGATGCCGGAATCACTCCGGCAATTGTTACTGGCGGAGTTCAACGAGGAGGAAGACCAGGGAGGAGCCCCGCTCACCCGCGACGACATGTACGAGGTGATGGGACTGCTCGACACGGCCGATCTGTTGAGTCTGGCCAATCTCGACATTCCCGCGCTCCGCGACCCGCCGTTTCATCCGGGCACGCAGCCCCGTCTAGTCGGCAACCGCAACATCTTCGAGGTGATCAAAGAGGGCGACATCTTTCTCCACCATCCCTACGACAGCTTCGCGACGTCGGTGGAGCGGTTCATTCAGATCGCGGGGGACGACCCCGACGTGGTGGCCATCAAGCTGACGTTGTACCGCACCGGCGGCGACTCGAACATCGCCCGGGTGTTGGCGCATGCCGCCGAGCGAGGGAAGCAGGTTGCGGTACTCATCGAGCTGCAGGCGCGCTTCGACGAGGAGAACAACATCATCTGGGCGCAGCGGCTGGAGGACGTCGGCGTTCACGTGAGTTACGGCGTCGCGGGGCTCAAGACGCACGCGAAGGTCGCGCAGGTGGTACGCCGAGAAGGCGACTCGATGCGGCGCTACGTCCACATCGGCACGGGCAACTACAACCCGAAGACCGCGCGCCTCTACACCGACTTCGGCCTCCTCTCGGACAACCCCGACCTGGGCGCCGACCTGACCGACCTTTTCAACGTGCTCACCGGGTTCGCCTCGCCGGTCGGCTACCGCAAGCTGATCGTGGCGCCCCGCGGGATGCGAGAACGGTTCATCGACCTGATCCGCCGCGAGATCCGCCATCGCGAAGCCGGACGGCCGGCGCGGATCTTGGCCAAGATGAACGCGCTGGTGGATCCGGACATCATCGCCGCGCTGTACGAGGCGTCGCGGGCAGGTGTCACCATCGATTTGATCGTCCGCGGCATCTGCTGCCTCCGGCCAGGGCTCCGTGGCGTGAGCGAAAACATCCGGGTGCTCAGCATCATCGGACGGTTCCTCGAGCACTCGCGGGCGTTCTACTTCCTGAACGACGGCGCCGAAGAGGTGTACATCGGCTCCGCCGACTGGATGCCGCGGAACCTCGACCGCCGGATCGAGTGCGTGCTCCCGATCGAGAACCCGGCGCATCGCCAGACGATTCGCAACGTGTTGGAGCTGATGTGGACCGACAACCGCCAGGCGTGGGAGCTCAAGCCGGACGGGACCTACGAGCAGCGCTGCCCCCCCAATCCGGAGGCGGAGCGCGCGACACATCGCATTCTCGCGGCCACCCCGCTCTAGGTCGTCAGAACCCGCTGGGCCCGAGCTGCCACAATCCGCTCAGCATATCGATGGCGTACAGCGTTCCCTGGTGGAGCTGGACGCCCCAGACGAACGTATCGGCGCCGGCCGGCTCGAGTCGCGCCACTTGCCGCGCAGCGAGATCGCCCTGGAGAGTCCCCGATACGTCGAGCGCAACGACCCCGCCGTTGTAGAACGCCGCGTAGAGGATCTCGTTTGCCTCGTCCATCCAGAAGTTGTGACTTCCCGCACCCTCCAGATGAAAAAACGCCACCTCCTGTGGGTGGGCGAGATCGGAGACATCCACCACGTGGATGTTGCCGGAAGAGCTGACGCCGAACTCGACGGGACCTTCCTGCCCCACGAACAGGTAGCGCTTCTCGCCGGTATTCGGGTTGTGAAACCACCAGCCGTTGTGCGCCGAAGGGCCGCCGCTCGGGACGCCGGTCCCCGCGGTGGTCACTGCGCCCACCAGGACCGGGTTCGTGATCGAGCCGCCAGCCATCCCGTTGCCGACGTCGTAGATCTGAACACCGGTGTTCCAGACGAAGGCGAAGACGAGCCCGTCGCGGACGAAGGTGTCGTGAATCCCGTAGACCGGAGGCACGGGAACGACCGCCACAACCGCAGGGGACTGAGGAGTGCTGAGATCATAGATCTGCAGTGCCGGATCCACTGCCCCGGGGCTGCGGGCTGTGAACGCATACGTTCTCCCGTTCACGCTGGCCACCGTCCCGGTGTGCAACCCCGGTACGGCGACCTCGTGCCGCCCCACCAGTACGGGATCAGCCGGATCCGCCAGGCTGTACACCAACAGTCCTGGTCTTGACCCCTCTCCGCCCTCGGCGGTGATCACCAGCAGCGAACCATCCGGCGACACCGCCACGTCGCTGACGGTTTCGATGTCCTCAACCGGAACCGACCTGACCAGGTTCGGCGCGCCGCCCGCATCGAGGTGCCACAGCTTGATGGCATCGCCGTGGTTTAGCCCGCGGAGCCCCCACGTGCCGGTATATCCGTAGCTGCCGTGGAACGCGAGATCGCTGCTGAACCGATCCGATACGTTGTTCCCCCCGCCCAACACGGTGAAGGAGCCGATCGGTAGCGCCGTTGCGGTGAAGACCTGCAATCCATTCGCCCCGGCGACTGCGGCCTGTACCCGCTCGGTGCGCGGTACATCGCCCACGGTATACGAGACCGAAGCGATCCCGTCGCTGCCCGTCGTCGAAGTGGGTGTGACGGTTCCGGAGCCGGCGAAGACCGACCAGTTCACGATTGCTCCGGTCACGGGTGCTCCGCCCTCCATGACCGAGACGGAAAGAGGCAGGGGGAGCTGCTGGTTGACCTTTGCCGACTGATTGTCGCCGCCGACGATGGCGAGCACGCGGCTTGGTCCGGTCGAGCCGCCGTCGCTGCCACAGCCACTCGCTGCGAGCGCCACCGCCGCCGCTCCGATCCAGGGCCGCATAACCGTTCTCCGGGAATCGATCCTTCAGTGCGAGCGAGCGTCGTCCGTCACGACGGCCGCGCCGTAGCGCCCCATGCGGTGTCCCAAGGTCCCCCAACTCAGTCGAATGCCTGCGCTGAGCGACCAGAACGTGCTGCGGCCGTACAGGCCCTCGATATCGAAGAAGCCAGTGCCCCGTTCACTCGCGGTGCCATGCGAGCCCTCGACAAAGGGGCCCAGCGCGAGCCCGCGCACCGGGCTCGCAAACGTGATTCTGTAGCCCGCGCTGTAGATCGTCCATCGGGTCGTGCCGAGGATCGAGTTTTCAAGGTGAGGGCGCATCGACCGGAAGAGATCGCCGGTGCGAGGCTCTTCGGGCCGCTCGGTTCGCTCGAATCGCGCATACGCTTGATGCTGCCGAAGCCGTATCGCACCCTCCGCGAGAACGCTAGTGAATACGAATTGATCCTCCGCCTCCGAAGTGCGGGCCCACTCGGCGAGCGCGTAGCCATGTGCCGTTCGCCCGTCTCGAACCCACCGCGTCGAGGCACTCCATTTCGTCTGTCGAAGCCCGGCACCGGGCCGGTGCTCAGGGGAAGCCACCGACGCGCGGGACACCTGCGCTTCGAACCCCGGCCAGGGAGATAGCGTGGAGCGAATCGACCAGGAGTCGGCGAACCGACGGATCGCGGGCCATTGCCCTGGACGGTCGGGTTCGTCCCCGTTGAAGAGCCCGGCCTCGATCGCAACGGGACCAGTCCGCGCAGCCAGAACGACAATCGCTCGCTCGAGAATCTGACTGAGATGGTGGTTGACCGGATACTTGAATATCGGCCGCATCATCGGGTCGTCGGTGCCGAAGGGAGCGAAGCCTTTCCCGACCGCCAGTGAGAGAGCCCGCCGTCCATGTGTATGCGTGCCGACTTCGGCGACCGCAAGCAGCTCGTGCACATAGGTGTGGGGATGGCGGCGATCGATGAAGCCTTCTCCCCAGGCTCCGAGAGTCAGCTCCCCGCCCGGCACGACCCAGCCCTCGAGATTGAACGTTCCACGGAGGGTCAACCAGCGTCCGGCTGCAGACCAGCCGCTGAACAGCACCGGGTGAAGCAGCCGGACCTCCGCGCGCGAGCCCATGCCGGGGATCGGATCGGTCACCGTGCCGGCCACCACGGTCTGGCCACCGAGCACCCCGCGAGCGTGCTGCGCGATCAGGTGAGACAGCGGCGCCGCCGAGGCGGCCAGCAACGGCAGAAGCTGCAGGCACCCAACGGCGCGAGGCCGATAGCTCACGTGTGATCTCGGGACTGGAAGTGGACGGCTCGGGCCGCTCAGGTGATGAGACGGTCCGGGGACGAGTTTTTGGACAGGCTCGGACGCGGCGTGAGCCGGCCTAGTACTTGAGGCCGGCGGACTCAGCGAGCTTCCGAACCAGGTCCTGCTGCTCGGGGGAGAGGTTGTCCGGAACAGTCACGTCCACCTGCACCAGCTGATCGCCGCGCCGGCCGTTCCGCTCGACCCCCTGCCCCCTGATGCGGAAGCGGCGGCCGGGCTGGGTGCCCGGCGGAATCCGCAGCACGACCTTCTTGCCGTCGATCGTCCGCACGCGGATCCTGGTGCCGAGCACCGCCTGCGCGAGGTTGAGCGGCACCTCGGATATCAGGTCCAACCCGTCGCGCTTGAAGAACCGGTCCGGCTGTACCTGGAAGGTGACGAGCAGGTCGCCCGCCGGCTCGCCAGGCCCGCCCGCACCCCCCTGCCCGCGGAGCCGCATCCGCGTGCCATCCTCCGTCCCGGGCGGCACGGAGACCTGAATCCGACGCTCGGTGCGCACTTCTCCAGCGCCGCGGCAGGTTGGGCAGGGCTGCGACGGGATCTTGCCGCGTCCGCGGCACTGCGGGCAGGGCCGCTGCACGGCGAATCCGCCCTGGCCGAACGAGATGGTGCCCCGGCCGTTGCATTCGGGACAGTTGGAGAAGGTCGCGCCGGGCCCGCCGCCGCTTCCCTTGCAGGTGGGACACGGCTCCGTCACCGGCAGCGTCAGGGAGATCTTGCCCCCCAGCATCGCGACGCGGAACGGCACCTCCACCACCGTCTCGAGTGTATCGCCACGCTCCTCGCGCCGTCCTCGGCCGAAGATCGAGGAGAAAATGTCGCCGAGTCCGCCGAGGTCGCCGAAATCGATGCTGTCGGTCGAGAATCCGCCGCCCGCATAGCCTCCCGCCGGACCACCCGGCCTCCGGCCTCCAGCTCCTGCTCCGGCAAAGGCCCCGTACTTGCGCATGGTGTCGTACTGCTTGCGCTTGTCCGCGTCGGAAAGCACGGAGTGCGCTTCGGAAATCTCCTTGAAGCGCTCCGACGCCTGGGTGTTGTTCGGATTCGCGTCGGGATGATACTGCTTGGCCAGCCGCCGGTACGCTTTCTTGATGTCGTCCTGACTGGCCGTATCAGGTACGCCCAGCACCTGATAAAAATCCTTCGCGGCCACGGTCAGCCGCCGCCCTGGCTGGAGTACACCTGGACCCTCGCGGGCCGCACCAGCTGTCCCTTGAACCGATAGCCGGGCTGAAACGTGGCGCTCACCGTGTGGTCGCGATCAGGGGTCGGCGCGGGGATGGTGGAGACAGCCTCGTGCTGGCTGGGATTGAACGGCTCGTCCACCGGGTCGATCCGCTCGACGCCGGCGGCCTCCAGCTCCTTGCGCAGCTTCTTGTCGACGAGAAGCAGCGCATCGCGCAGGGCGTCGGCGCTGGTGGATTCCGGGTCGCTGGCCACCAACCGGTCCAGATCGTCGAGAACATCGAGTAAGCGCGTGATGAAAGCGGCCTGGGCACGCTCCGACAGTTCGGCGCGTTCACGGACCACGCGTTTGCGATAATTGTCGAACTCCGCCGCCAGGCGGAGGTGTTTGTCCTTCGCGTCGGCCAGTTCGCGCTCGAGCCGGTCGGCCGCCGCATCGGGACCCGCGGCCCCGGTTGCGGCGCCGTAATTCGCTGCGCGCTCGCCGGTGGCAGCGACGTTTGCGTCCATGTCGGTGCTCGCGATGTCCGCTCCATCCGCGCTCGGTCCGGTGCCCGCCGCCGGCTCCGCCATGCCGCCGGGCGTGTGGATCGGCTCGGTGCCGGTCTCGGGATCGCCGCTGTATCGTGGATTCTTTGCCACTTCGTTCTCGCTGCCTCTGAGGGTAGCTCAGGAATCTAACCGCGTCCCGGATCAGAGGATCGGACTTCGACACACACGCGGCGGCCTCAGCGACCTGCCGAGGTGGCAGAGAGCCGCCGGACGCCGAGCAGCAGGCCGGCCTGAGCGGCGCGCAGCCGGATCTCCTCCCGCGAGCCCGGGAGCATGATGTGGGTTGCCTGGGTCGTACCCTGGAGCGCGGTGGCGAGCCAGATAGTACCAACGGGCTTGGCTTCGGTGCCGCCCCCCGGTCCGGCGATCCCCGTGACACTGATCCCGAAGGGGACACCGAGCCGTTTCGCCACCCCGAGCGCCATCGCGCACACCACCTCCGCGCTCACCGCGCCATGCCGCTCGAGCAACACGGGCTCGACGTCCAGGAGCGAGGTCTTCACCTCGTTGGCGTACGCGATAACGCCGCCGACGAATACATCCGAGCTTCCAGGGGTATCGGTCAAGCGTTTCCCGAGTAGCCCGCCGGTGCACGATTCGGCCACGGCGATCCGGAGCCCCCGCGCCCGCGCCTGATCCAGCAGCACCGCCGCGAGATCGGTGTCGCCCTCGCCGTACGCATGGTCGCCGGCTCGCTCGTTGATCAGCCGCACACCCGCCTCGAGCGCCCGATCCGCTTCGCGGAGGTCGGTGTCCCACGCAGTCAGCCGAAGGTCTACACCATCGTACCCCGGCAGATACGCCAGCGTGAGCGGCGAGACCCGTTCCTCGATGTCCCCCAGCCGCTCGGCGAGCAAGGATTCGGGAATCCCGCTGGTCCGCACGATCCGCGAACGGATCACGCGCCCCCCCGCGCGCACCCGGAGCCGTGGTACGACCTCGTGTTCGAGCAGCTTTCGCATTTCGCGGGGTACCCCCGGGAGCATCACGACGAAACCCCGCGCGTCTTCCAGCCAGAGGCCTGGCGCGGTACCCCATTTGTTCGGAAGCACGGTGGCGCCGCGCGGCACCTCGGCCTGGAGTCGATTGACCGCGGGCGCAACCCGACCGAGCCGGGCAAACCGCTCCACCAGCGCTTGCCAGATGTCCTCACGGAAGTCGAGCGGAGCGCCGTACAGATCGGCGACGGCCCGCTTGGTGATATCGTCGCGGGTGGGACCCAGCCCGCCGGTCGTGACAACCGCGCCGGTTCGAGCCAGCGACTCCTGTACGGCGTCGCGAATCTCCTGGCCCCGGTCGCCGACCGAGGCGCGGCGCACCACCTGCACGCCGATCTCCCCCAGCGTGCGGGCGATATGCGCGCCGTTGGTATCGATCGTGAAGCCGAGCAACAGCTCGGTACCAATGGTCAGGACTTCGACGTTCATCGCGCGACGGGCGTGGGGATCGCCGTCGCGATCAGCACCGGGGCGATCCTACCGCGAAACGCGGACGATGAAGAGATGGCGGTGGCGGTAGATGTAGACCGCGAACGAGTACACCGTGAGCGCGGCTGCGACAGCCAGGGCCACCGCCACGAAGCCGCCGTGGAATTCGTTCCACCACTGGGCATACTGGTTGTTCTCCCAGCCGAGCGGCTTGCGGGCGTCCCGGAAGGCGAACCACGCCATCGTGGCGCCGATGAAAATGTTCTGAAAGACCGCCTTGAGCTTGCCGGCGCCGCCCGCCGGAATCACCACGCCACGGCGGGTCGCCCACCATCGGAAGCCGGTCATGGCGAGCTCGCGGCCGATGAGGAGCACGCACACCCAGAGCGGGATGCTGCCCCAGATGGGAATGTCGTAGAGGTCGTGCCGCGCTCGGGAGATGAAGTAGATCGGCACGAGGGTCGCGAACAGGAGCAGCTTGTCGGCGATGGGATCCAGCAGGATTCCCAGATCGGTCACCTGTTTGCGGGAGCGGGCCAGCTTGCCGTCGTAGATATCGCTGACCGCCGCGACGATGAACACGACGAAGCAGATGAGCTTGGGCCAGTATCCCTCGATGAAAGGAAGGAGCGCGATGACCGGCGTGAAGCAGATGCGGACGATCGTGATGATGTTCGGCAGCGTCCACATCGTGCCGCCTTACCCGAGCGTCTTTACCACGCTCTTGCTGATGGCCCGCAGGGTGTCGAACACACCTTCGCCGGTGAGGGCCACGGCCTCGAACCAGGGGGCCCGCTCGATCCACTGGCCATCGTGCTGGGACACCAGGAACTCGTTCTCGTGGTACGGGTCAGGGGCAGGACGCTGGCGGCTGGGCTCGTTGACGGGCCAGCCGGGATTCAGCGCCGCCTGCAGATCGGGAATCGGCGCGGCGTTCGGAAGGTCGCGCTTGTTGTACTGGATGGCGAACGGAAGCCGCGTGATGTCGTAGCCGTGCTGCTGCATGTTCTCGTATAGGTTCTGCATGGCTTCGATGTTGGCATCCATCCGCTCGGTCTGGCTGTCGGCTACGAAGACCACCCCGTCCACGCCCTTCAGGATCAATTTGCGCGAGGCGTTGTAGTAGACCTGCCCCGGCACGGTGTACAGGTGAAACTTCACCTTGAAGCCCCGCACCGTGCCGAGGTCCACCGGGAGAAAGTCGAAGAAGAGCGTGCGCTCGGTTTCGGTCGCGAGCGAGATCATCTTGCCGCGGGACGCCGGGGCCACCTTGCCGTACACATGCTCGAGGTTGGTGGTCTTGCCACCGAGCCCGGGGCCGTAATAGACGATCTTACAGTTGATCTCGCGCGAGGCGTAGTTGATCATCGACATGCGCCGACGCTCCCTCAGGCCCCGAACAGTTTGTCGATCTCGTCTTCGGCATCGCCCACGAAGCCCGACTCCACCTCGGGCCGGGGGCGCGCGGCGGCGCCGCCGTCGAACATCGCGGTGAACACGCGGTTCAGCTCGCCCACAGCTCCCTTGACCCGCAACTTGACCAGACCAAGAGTGGTCCGGTTGTCGAACAGCACGACCAGGATGACCCGCCGGGCGACGTCCGCCAGGTACATCGATTCGCGTTCGCCCTGATGAAAGAGGGCCCCGAACTCCGGCTCCCCCAGCATCCGCGCCAGCTGATCGTTGGCACTGAAGTCGGCTGCGGTGAGCGACGCGAAGGCAGTGGGATCGAAGGTGGGCGGCTCGCCGACGGTCGCGACCAGCTGCCCGGTGCGGTCCACGATGAGCGCGGTTCGCGCGTTCGACTCCCGCAGAAAGCCGGCGAGCACCGTTTCGATCTGCCGCGAATCCTCTTCGCGGAATGACCAGCTGGAGGCGCCGCCGGTCATGCCGTTACTCCCATCGCCATCACAGCTCGGTCTCGAGGCGGCGGGCAATCGCGCGGGCACGCCGCCGCAGCACGGGATGCGTTTCCCACGCGAGATAGTCCTGCAGCACCCGCACCCGCTCGACGCCGACCTGGCCAGCGAGGAACCCGAGCGCTCCGAGCCGCTTGAGTGGCGACGGACTGAACAGGTCCCGTCGGTTGCTCGCGAAGCGGCGCTGCGCCAGCAGCCAGCCGGCGACGAGCCCGGCCAGCAGCCCGGTGCCGGCAACTGCCGTCCGGGAGTGCGTCAAGGAAGTTCCTGCCGGGCCGTCAGGGCGTGCGCCAAGGTGACTCCGTCCACGTATTCGAGGTCGCCACCAACCGGAAGCCCTCGGGCCAGACGGGTAACCCGCACCGAAGAGCCTGCGAGGAGCTGCTGCACATAGGTGGCCGTCACTTCACCCTCCATGGATGGATTGGTTGCGAGGATGACCTCGCGGATCCCGCCATCGCGTACCCGCGCAAGCAGCCGATCCATCCGGAGCGATTCCGGTCCCACGCCTTCCAGGGGTGAGAGGCGCCCGCCCAGCACGTGATAACGCCCACGATAGTCGGTGCAGCGCTCCACGACCTGCAGATCTGACGCCTCCTCCACCACGCAGAGCAGCCCGCCGTCGCGCCGCGGGTCGGCGCAGACGGTACACGGCTGCTCCTCCGTGGGGTTACCGCACTCCTGACACGGACGCACCCGCTCGGCGACCGCGGTGAGCGCGGCGGCGAGCCGCCCCGCCTGGTCGGGAGCTTGCTGAAGCAGAAAGAAAGTGAGCCGCTGTGCGGTTTTCCGGCCGATCCCCGGCAGCCTGGCGAGTTGCGCGATCAGCTCATCGATCGCAGGCACCGTCACGGCATCGGGAACGGGAACGGCTGAACCTTGCGCATCTCCGACTGCAGCAACTCCGCCGCGCGGCGCTGTGCCTCGGCGACTGCTGATAGCACGAGATCGGCCAGAAACTCGGCGTCGTGATCCTGGAACACCGCCGGATCGATCGTCACCGCGCGAATGGTGCCGCGCCCGTCCGCCGTGACGCGTACAAGCCCGCCGCCGGCGGTGGTCTCGAACGTCCGACCCGCCAGCTCCGACTGCAGCTGCGCCAGCCGACCCTGCACCTGCTGGCTGAGCTGCATCAACTGCTGAAAGTCTGCCATGGAATCTGGAAGTCCTGCCATTGGGGCAAGTTAACAAGGCCATGAGCTTTGAGCCATGCGCCGACCACCCGCGGCCCTACAGCGACGACTACTCGACGATCTCCAAATCTAGCTCCTCGGCGGCCCGGTCGAGCGCGGGATCACGCGCCCGAAGACCCTTGAGCCGATCGGCCCGGATCGACTCGTCCGTCATCCGCTTCGGCGGTGGCATATCGACAGCCTGCCCGGCAATCGGCGTGACCCGAAGCCGAACGGCGGTACCAAGCACCCCGGCCGCGATGTCCTCGATGATCCCGGCCTGCTCCGCCAGCGGGCGAGCGAAGACGCCGCCGGTCTCAGGCAGCTCCACCGTCAGCCAGGGCGGCTCGAACGACAGCGGGCGCACGACGCTGGTCGCCTCACCCAGAAAGCGGCTTCGCTCGCGGACCGCACCCACCACGGCATCCCAGGCGTCGGTCAGCCGGCGACCGACGGCCGCCGCCGCGCTGCCCTGTTCCAGCGGTCGCGGATCTCCCGGCGGCGAGACCGCTGGCGGACGAGCGGGAGCACGTTCGGGCGCCGCCGGAACCGATTGCCGGGGAGGCTCGGCCAGGCGCCTCCCCGGCTGGCCACCGCCGATCACTTCGGCCAAGTCAACGGTCCGGTCCATCATGGCCCATCGAAGAAGCATGGTCTCGATCACGAGCCGCGGGTTCGCGCTGCGGCGGATGGCCGCCTCGCTTTCGGCCAGCAGCTTGAGCATCCGCAGCGCGTCGCCGGCATCGAGCCGATCCTGATACCGTGCGATCG
>DASSUE010000120.1:0-3777 GCA_035707305.1 Gemmatimonadales bacterium | reverse complement strand
ACCTCGTTCCGCTCCAGGCCCTCGATCTCCTCGAACACGTTCTCGAGGGCTTGGGGATCGGTGGCGCGAAAGTACTTGCCGCCGGTGCGAGAGGTGATCCGCTTCATCACGGCCTCGTCCGCGCGAGTAAGCCGGTCGGCCCGACGCCCTTCACGCCACACGAATCCGTCGGTCTCAAAGCCGGTGGTGTCGGCGGTGCTGAGCCCGATGGCGTGGATCCGGATGCCGAGAGCCCTGGCCGCTTCGGCGGCGACGTATGGGGTCGGCGTGCCGGTGTTGTTCGCGCCGTCGGTCACCAGCACGACTGCGCTGGCCTCGGGCGGGAGATCCTTGAGCTGGCTGATCGCCAGAGCCAGCGCGGTCCCGATCGCCGTCCCGTCGGGAAGCTGGCCGATGTCCACCTGCTTGAGCAGGCGGTCGAGGAGCTCGACGTCGGGCGTGAGGGGCGCCTGGAGGAACGCTCGTCCCGAGAAGATGACGAGCCCCATGAGATCGCCGTCCCGCCGGCGGACGAAGTCCGCCAGCACCCGGCGCGCGACCTGGAGCCGGTTACCTGGCTGGAAGTCGCCTGCCTTCATGCTGCTGGAGATGTCGAGCGCGATCACGAGGTTCCGCGACTTGATCTTGATGGCCTCGACGTGCTGCGGCGTCTGGGGCCGGGCCAGTGCCGATACCAGCAGCACGACCCCCAGGATGCGGAGGGCGCGCGGCAGCCAGGGCCACCGGGTACGCGGCGTGGCTGGTGCGTCCGTCAGGAAACGGAGGGCCGGAAACTCGATGCGCTCGGCGGGTGCACGCCGCCGGGTCCGCCACCGCCGCCACAACTCGGCGAGCGGCACCACCAGCAGCGCAAGAATCCAGGGATCAGCCAGCCGCATCGATCGTTCCCGCCGCGCGGTGAGTTCCTGAACGCCAACCGGTAAGCAGTGTGCGCGCCGACTCGACATATGCCTGGCCGGTGGCGAGGTCAACGCGACCCTGGGCGAACTTCACCAGGTCGGCATCGGCCAGCAGCGCTGACAGGCGAGCCCGGTTCTCCCGTCCGTTCAGATGCGTCGGCAGCACGTGCAGCAGCTCCGAGGTGGTGCACTCGAGCGCGGGAACACCGGCCGCCGCGAGACAGCCTCGGACTACGTCGACCGCTGCCGGGAGGTCGGTTGGATCGAGCGCGGCCAGCTGCGACAGCCCCCATTCGTAAGGATCCGGCGATGGCTGGCTAGATGGGGCGACGGACGGACGCACGGTCGGACGCCGCCGGCGCGAGCGGCGCGCCGCAAGTAGCAGCGCGGCAACGATTCCGGCGCCGAGGCCGAGCGGCAGCCAGTCTACCCCACCGATAACAGCCAGGCTCTTCAAGTCCTTGAGCGGCGGATTGCCGGGCGGCGCCACCGAGGCGATCTCGACCTGAGCCGGTTCACTCTTGATGGTGCCCCGCATATTTGCCGACACCCGGAGGAACGGGACTGCGAACGTTGGGAGTGTCGTGGTGCCGGTTCGATAGATTGCAACGGTCGCCTCGCCGGTTAGCGCCCGGTCGCCTCGGCGAACCAGCTTTCGCACGCTGAGGATGCGCACGCCATCGGGCAGCTCGCCCACGGGGCGCGGGACCGAGTCGGTGATGAGATCGCGTTCGTGCAGGCTGATGCTGAAATGCAGCGTGACCGGGTCGCCGACCCGCGCTTGCGGCGTCGACGGGGTGACGTCGAACCGATGGCCGAGGTCCTGCTGGGCGGACGCGGTGCCGGCGGCCAGCCACAACACGCAGACTGAACGGCGGAGCATCGGCTAACGCTAGATCGTCGGTGGTCCAGAAACCAGACTTGCCGAGCGTGGGCCGCCCCGCGCCGTTGGGCACACCTCAGTCCGTGGGTGATCCATGCGGAACCAATTAGCCCTGCTCTCGACATTGTGGTTTGCTCCTCTCTTTGGCGTCAGCGGCCAGCAACACGACCACGACCATACCTACGCCGGAAGGCCCGGCGAGAAGCTCGGACGGGTCGTGTTTCCGTCCGGATGCAGTTCCACCGCGCAGCCGAAGATCGAACGGGCGGTGGCATTGCTTCACTCGTTTTGGTATGAGGAGGCGGAGAAGGGGTTTGCCGAAACCGCGGCGGCCGAGCCGGGCTGCCCCATGGCACATTGGGGGCAGGCGATGAGCGTGCTGCACCCCCTGTGGACCCCGCCGGTCCCGGCCGAAGCCGAGCGAGGTCTCCGCGCGGCTGAGGCGGCGATGCGGTCGGCGCGTTCCGGCACTCGCGAACGGGAGTACGCCGAGGCGATCGCGGCGTTCTGGCGCGGGTATGACGGTCCCACCGCGTTCAAAGCCAGGCTGATTGCCTATGAATCCGCCATGGAGCGGTTGGTCCGGCGGCACCCCTCGGACGACGAAGCCAAGACGTTCTATGCCCTAGCGCTGATCGGCGTGGGACAGCTCGACGCGGGCGACATGACCTATGCGCGGCAGCGCAAGGCCGGCGCCATCCTCGAGCCTCTCCTGGCGCGCAATCCGGACCATCCCGGCCTCGCGCACTACGTGATTCACGCCTACGACTCTCCCCGGCTGGCGCGGGAGGCGCTGGCGGCGGCTGAACGGTACGCGGCCATCGCGCCGTCGGTTCCCCACGCCCAGCACATGCCGTCGCACATCTACACCCGCGTGGGCAACTGGAAAGCCTCCGTCGGCTCGAACCGCCGGTCCGAGGAGGCCGGCCAGGTGTTCGAGCAACGGCTCGGCATGCAGGGATTGTGGGACCAGCGGGGGCATGCCTGGGACTACCTGGTGTACGCCTATCTGCAGCTGGGCCAGGAGCGCGAGGCCAAGGCGCTCGTGGACCAGGCGGCCGGCGTGCGGGCGAGCGTGCCCGCCAACTCCTTGACCAACGATTACGCGCTGGCCGCGATTCCGGCGCGGTACGCGCTCGAGCGCGGGCAATGGCGCGACGCAGCCCGGCTTCAGGTCCGGCCCGCGCCGGCCTGGCGTGCCACCGAAGGTATCACCCGGTTCGCGCGGGCGGTCGGCGCGGCGCGGAGCGGCGATCCGCGGGCGGCTCGGATTGAGCTCGACAGCCTCGCGGCGCTGGAAAGGGTGCTCCAGGCCGCGGGTGGCCCGCAGACCTACTGGGCCACACAGGTGCGGATCCAGCGGATGGCGGCCGAAGCGTGGATGACGTGGGCGGAGGGCGACTCGGTCAAGGCGCTGGCCCAGGCCCGGGATGCCGCGGATCTCGACGACGTGACGGAGAAGCATCCGGTTACGCCGGGTGCGATCCTGCCGCCCCGCGAGCTGTACGGGGAGCTGTTGCTGGAGGCCGGCCGGCGCGCGGAGGCAGCGCGGGCCTTCGAGACCGCACTCGAGCGCCAACCGAACCGCGCGCGAAGTTTGGCGGGATTGAAACGAGCCGGAGGAGCAGGAGGCAGGTGATTTGCTGAAACGACGTACCGGTCGGAGGGGCGGCGTCCCGCTCCTCCCGCTTCTCCTGCTCCTCCTGGTCTCATGCGGTCGCCCGGTGAACTTCACCGACGCCGCCGCTCCCCGGTTCGAAGGTCGCTACGCAGCGCCGCCGCCCAACGTCACACCGGCCGAGATCCGGGTGGTCACCTTCAACATCAAATACGCCCGAGAGATCGATCGGGCGATCGAAGTGCTCCGTGACAGCGACAGCCTCCGGGGCGCCGATATCATCGCCCTGCAGGAGATGGACGACGCGGGCACCGAGCGCATCGCCCGGGCGCTCAGGATGAACTACGCCTACCTGCCGTCCACCATCCATGCGGTCA
>DASSUE010000119.1:0-11063 GCA_035707305.1 Gemmatimonadales bacterium | reverse complement strand
TGCGGCCGCCTCCGCCCCAGCGGCCGGTGGCGGCGCCGCCGGTCGTCGTGCCGCCCGTCGTGACGCCGCCGCCGGCCGCCGTGCCGCCGGTCGAATCGCCGGACACCGAGCCAACCCTTGCCGCCGCCACGCCGGATTCGGGCGTCGGTGGTCCACCGGGCGGTGGTGGTCCCGGTGCCGGTCCCGGCACCGGTGGCGGTGCCGGGGGCGGCATCGGGCAGGGCACCGGAGCAGGCGCGGGTCCGGGCCACGGCGAGGGCCGTGGGCAGCCGCCGGAACCGCGTCAGCTCGTGATCCCCCCCTCCGACTTTCCGAAGGAGCTGCGGGGCCGGCGGATCGAAGTCACGTTTTTCGTCGCATCGGACGGCCGCGTCGAGGACGTGCGCGTCGTTCCTCCGATCACGAACGGCGGCTTCGCGCGGAAGTTCGACGAAACCATGCGCAATTACCGGTTCCGGCCCGCGCGTTCGCCGGCCGGCGCGCCGATCGCAGGGTCGACGACCATCACCGTTTCCTTCTAACCCGTCCATGACCGGTCTCTTCAAGCGGAAGCCGATCGCCGACCTCCTCGCCGACGGCGATCCGTCGCACGGGCTCAAGCGCGCGCTGGGCGTGGGCGACCTCGTCATGCTGTCGATCGGCGCCGTGATCGGCGCCGGTATCTTTTCGTCGATCGGCACCGCCGCGGCCGGCGAGGTGCTCCCCAGCGGCGAAGTAGTGCGATATGGGGCCGGGCCGGCGCTCGTACTCTCGTTCGTGCTGCTCGGCGCGGTGTGCGGGCTCGCCGCGCTCTGCTACGCCGAGCTCGCGGCGATGATCCCACAGGCCGGCAGCGCGTATGCCTACTCTTACGCCACCCTGGGTGAGCTGGTGGCATGGATCATCGGCTGGGACTTGATCCTGGAGTACGCGGTGGGCAACATCGCCGTCGCCATCGCGTGGAGCGGCTACTTCACGTCGCTCCTGAGTGCGTTCGGGCTGGAGCTGCCCGCCCACCTCACCCACGGCTACCGTACGGCGCTCTTCAGCAGCGACCCCGAAGTGCATGCGCTCCTCCAGACGGCGCCCCGCATCGCCGGCATCCCGGTGCTGCTCAATCTGCCCGCGTTCGTCATCGTCATGGCGGTCACCGCACTGCTCTACATCGGGGTGCGCGAAAGCGCGCGGGCCAATAACATCATGGTGGTCGTCAAACTGGTGGTGCTAGGGCTGTTCGTGGCGATCGGCGTGATGCACATCGATCCGCAGAACTACACGCCGTTCGTGCCCAACGGCTGGCGTGGCATCCACCAGGGCGCCGCGATCGTGTTCTTCGCCTACATCGGTTTCGACGCGATCTCCACCGCGGCGGAAGAGACCCGCGATCCACAGCGCAACATGCCGCGGGGGATTCTGGGCGGCCTGGCCCTCTGCACCGTCATCTACGTAGTAGTGGGCGCGGTGGCCACCGGCCTCGTCCCCTATCAAGAGCTCAAGGCGGCGGACCCGCTGTCGCAGGCGCTCGAGGTCGCCGGCCTGGGCCGCGCGAGCGCCGTGGTGGCGCTGGGCGCCGTGGTGTCGCTGACGGCGGTACTGCTGGTGTTTCAGTACGGACAGCCACGGATCTTCTTCGCCATGGCGCGCGACGGGTTGCTGCCCGGCTGGGCGGCCAAGATCCACCCGCGCTTCCGGACCCCTCACGTCACCACGGTGCTCACGGGTCTTTTCGTGGCGGCGGGAGCACTGTTCGCGGATGAGAACGAGATCTACGATCTGACCAACATCGGGACGTTGGCGGCATTCGCCATCGTGTGCATCGGGGTGCTTGTGCTGCGGATCCGCGAGCCCGATCGCCCACGGCCGTTCCGCGTGCCGTTCATCTGGCCGGTATCGCTCGGCGGCGCGGCTGCCTGTGTCTACGTGATGGCGGGACTACCCGCGCACGCGTGGGAGCGTTTCGCGATCTGGTTGTTGCTGGGACTCTTGCTCTACCTGGTGTACGGCTACCGGCGCAGCCGCCTCCGGTCACACGTTCCGTAGCATGTCGCGGCGGATGCGGCTTGCCGTCGTGAGCACCCGCGCTGGATAGCGGCGGCAACGCGGAGTCGACGCGGCGGCGACGCAGCCGTTGTACCGCCGGAGCGCGATCGTGAGGGTTGAGCTCCGGCGGACGTCCCGCTTGAGGATCCGGGTCCCGTGGCAGATGTTGGCCTCCACCTCGCGCAGGTTGTCCGATTCACATCCCCATCCGCCCGCGTGGAGCGGCATCACCTGCATCAGGCCCAGCGCGCCCGCACTGCTGACCGCGGTCGTGTCCAGCTGCCGGTTTTCCACCAGCAGCACCCCCGCCACGAGGCTCGGGCTCAAACGGAGCCGGCGCGACTCGGTCACCACCACTTCAGCGATACGATCGGCCAGTTCCGGAGACGCGTTCCGTCGGACCAATGCCCGCGCGAGCGGCGCATGAGCGTGCCGCGCGACCAGCGCGCGCTCGAGGGCGAGACTGTCGACGCCGGGGCGCGTCGGCCGGCGGGACCTGGTCTTGCGGATCGGTAGCTTGGCGGGCGGTGCCTCCACCGGCTGAGGGGCGATGCTCGCGGCCGGTTCCACAGGCGCAGGCGGCGCCTGGCGCGGGGAGCACCCGTCCAACACGAGCGCTCCCAGCACTGCCGACAGTGCCCTCCACCGCACGTGATTGGCCACCATCCCGTCGCTCCGTTGACGTTCCGCGCGGAGTATCGGGAAACGGCTCCGGCGGCCTCAAGTCTCGGGAACCTGACGCCGTTCGAAAGCGCGACGGTGAATGGGATCGCGTGCCACCGGGCCGCCCACGCAAGTCGGTGCCCGCGCGGAGCGATCGACGTTCTCTGCAGACCGTTGCAGCGACCCGGCGGAGGTTTGTAACAGGATCAGCAGGTCGCGATCGACCCCATCTGGACCACCTCGAAATCCCGGCCGTAGACCGGCCGTGCTCGGAGCTGGTCGAGCGCGTCCTCCCACCCGGGATCGGAGCTGCCGGTGACGTACCAAGGTGATCCTTGATCGGCGAGCATGAGGCCATAGCGCTTGAGGCCGGTGAGGAGCGCGAGTGCCGCGCCCCTATAGCCGGAGAGGTCGACGCCTGCCTTCAATCTCACCCTGATCCCGTACGGCGGTCGGGAGGTGTTCGCGTACGATCCACAGTGGCTGGCCGGCGCGATGTACGCGCGGCGGACCATCGGCATGGTGAATCGGAGGGCGTGCGTGATCGTGCCAGTCGACGCCTCGCCGTATCGGAGCAGTCCGGGAAGGATGGGCAGGCCCGCCGCGTCGGCGGAGGTCCAGCCCGCTGGCCGGGTGTCGTTCACGGTCAGGTCCCATATGGCGGACGAGCTCACCCGGAAGCCGCCGGAGATCCGCTCGGTGTTGTACAGCTCGTAGAGTGTGCAGCTCTCCTCCTGCAGCACGAGCACATGCCGATCTCCCGAAGCCGGATCCGGGTCGGCGGTGCTGCCGCCTTCGATCGGGGCGTCGACCGGGATCGGCATCGGGCCGGGGTCACTCTCGTCGGAATAGTCCACCCCGTCAGTGCCGTAGCTGATCGGGACCAGTGGCTGTGAGGCCGGGACCACGGTGAACGGAATGCCGTAGTACTCCTCGGTGGTGCCGAGATCGAGATGCAGGGCAGCGTCGGGCGACATGGCGGCGATCAACGCGTCAGAGGTGGGATCCACCGGATCGCCGCTGACATCGCGATTCCAGGCGTTGTCGGCGGGAAAGATGTCGCACCCGCCGATGCGCGGGCTCGCGCCCGGGGCGGTGGGCGTGTTTCCCGGCGGCGACTGCGGCCCTGAGGGCGCGGTGGGCGCAGCGCCCCCGCAGCCGGCGAGCAGCGCGAGAATCGGCAGTACGATTCGCATGGTGACCTCCCTGCTGTGGCAGGATGCGAGGGTCGGTTCAGCCGAACGCCATCGGGAGGGGAGGAGAGCAAGGGACGTGCGCGGCGGACGCACGCGGGGTGAAACCGGTGGCGCGGTCGGTGCGCGATGGTGCAGTGAGCGGGAGAAGCGCTCGCCCGCGACGATCGCCTCGCCGTCCGGCATCGTCACGGCCGCCCGGTGCGCAGGCTCCGCGTGGCCAGGTAGGTCTCGCGCAGGAAGTTCACCAAACTCGCGATGAGCGCCAGCATGGCCGCGGTAAACGCGAGCGCGATCACCTTGGCGAGATGCGCGTCGGCGAAGGCACTCACGAACAACGCCACGATCACGAGGCAGACGAGCAGCGCGGCGAGCGTGCACATGCCGATGGCCCGGTTCACCAGCCGGGCCCGCATCGCCAGCATCGCGAGATCATGCTCAAGATGCGCCAACGTGTCCGGATGCTGGTGAAGCTGGTCGGTCAGTACGCGGGACCGGTCCACGATGCGGGCCAGACGACCGGTCAGCACGCCCAGGATGGCGCCGATGCCGGTGAGCAGGAACACGGGCGCGATCGAAAGCTGAATCGCGCTGGCGATGGAGGAGATGCCGCCGTCGCCCTGCATTTATGACCGCCGCGCCGCCAGGGCAAGCGCTCCCATGACGGCATCGACCGGGTCGCCGAGCGGACGCAGCGACGGCTGATCGGCAAGCTTGGAGAGGACCGCGCGGCGGAGTGTCGGGATTGTCTCCAGGAGCCCCCCGGTCAGCGCGACCGGCATCGGCCCGGCCTCCTGCAGGCGCTCGGCGAGCAGGAGGGCCAGTAGCGACAGCTCACGAGCCGCGTAATCGGCGATGCCCTGCGCGACCGGATCGCCGGCGGCGGCTACCTCGAGCACGTGAGGCGCCAACGACGCCACTTCGCCGGGCGTGGCCGCAGCGGCCCACCGCACCAGGGAATCGAAATCCCCGCAACGAGTGGCCTCGAGCATCCGCCGTTCGAGCGCGGTCGCCGGGCTCCGGCCGTCCCGCGCGCGACTGGCCGCGCCCAGTGCCGCGCGGCCGATGGCATAGCCGCTGCCCTCATCGCCCATCTGCCAGCCGTAGCCACCCAGACGGTGGAGAGTCCCGTCGTGGTCCCGGGCGACGGCGATGCTCCCGGTGCCCCCGCTCACCACGATCCCGGCTCCGTCACCGAAGGCGGCCATCAACGCGATCTCGACATCAGTGGTCACGACGATGGTTCGGGCCAGCCCCTCGCTGCGCAGTGCGGCCTGCAGCTCGTCCCGCTCGGGTTCACGGCCCGCGCCGGCGGCGCCAACCACCAGCACGTTGGCGGCGAGCTGACCGGCATCGTTTAACGCGCGCCTCACGAGCTCGGCAATGGCGGATGAGGACGCGAGCGCCCGTCCCGGACGCACAGCCGCGCCCGGGCCGGTGGCTCGCGCGAGCACTCGGCGACCGTCGTCGTCGGCAACCGCGACGGTCGTCTTGGTGCCGCCCACGTCGGCGCCGGCGATGATGCTCATGCCGGCGCCGCCTGCGTCCGGCGGATCCGGCTCGACAGGATCCCGATCGCAACCATCAGCAGTGTCCCGAGCGGCACGTACCACGGCCAGGCGAGCCGGCCGAGCGGGGCGAGCCACGCGAGCGACTCCCGGCTCGACAACGCGCGCGCGAACATCACGATCAGCATGCAGGGCATGGTGACGGCCGCCGCGGCGATGACGTCGGACCCGCGCGGGCCTTTGATGCCCGCTAGCAGATACCCGCCGAGCAACACGCCGTACGTCACCGAGGCGATCGACAACGCCAGCACCACGAGCGGCGTGTCCTTGTTCGCCGCGGCGTAATGAAAGGTGAGTGCCATGAGAATCAGGCCGATCCCCCACCCGGCGGAGAAGGCGCGGCCAACCCGGAAAAGGTGAGTCGGGTCGGTACGTCCCGTCCAGCCGGCGTACAGATCGTGGGTCACCGAAGACGCGAGGGCGCTGATCGAGGAACTCATCGCCGCCGCGAGAATCCCCGCGATCACTAGGCCGACGAGGCCCACCGGCAGGTACTGGAGGACGAACCGCGTGAAAATCTCGTCGGCCGGAATGTCTCGCGGTGCCAGCCCGGCCGACCAGACGGCGATCCCGACGGCCAGAAACAGCAGGAACTGCAGGAAGACAACCAGGCCGGAGCCGATCAGCGCGACCCGGGCGGCGCCGAGCGAGCGGGTGGCCAGGAGCCGCTGCACGATCAGGTGGTCCGTCCCATGCGATGCCGCCGACAGCATGGCGCCGCCGATGACCCCGCCGATCAGAGTGTACGGGGCGGTCGGGCTCGGCGTGGGATCGATCAATCGCAGCTTCCCCGCCGCGGCAGCTGCCGCGAGCGCTACCCGCGGACCGCCGGCCAGCTCCAGACCGATCACCAGCGCTGCGACCCCGCCCGCGATGTACACGGCCAGCTGGAGCACATCCGCCCACACCACGGCTTTGAGTCCGCCGAAGAACGTGTACACCAGGGTTACCAGCCCCATCACGACGATCGCGCCGGGGATGCTCCAACCGCTGATCAGCGCGAGCGGGATCGCGCCCGCGAAGATCCGCACACCGTCGGCCAGAAAGCGGGTGACGAGAAAGACCACGGAAAGCAGTCGTCGGGTGCCGATCCCGAAGCGGGATTCGAGGCGCGCGTACGCCGTCTCCTGTTCACCGGTGAAATAGCCGGGAAGGAGCCACACGGCCACCCCGATGCGCCCCACGACATATCCGATGGCGAGCTGGAGAAACGTCAGATCGCCTCGGGCCCCGATTCCCGGGATGCTGATGACGGTGAGCGCGGACGTTTCGGTGGAGACGATCGAGAGGAGGACGGCCCAGGCCGGGAGATTCCGAGCGCCGAGAAAATAGTCCCCCGCGGTGGCTTGCCGGCGCGAGCTCCATACGCCGATGCCAAGAGTGACGGCGAAGTACGCCCCGACGACCACGAGGTCGAGCGAGGTCACACCGGGCCCGACCAGAAAAAAAGGAAGGGGCCCCTCACCGGAGCCCCTCGGTCACCGCTCACCGCTCACTGGTCACCGGGTCAGGCCGTGAAGCTGCTGCCGCACCCGCAACCGCCGGTGGCGTTGGGATTGTGGAACGTGAAACCGGACCCCTGCATGGACGAGACGTAATCGATGGTAACGCCGTGGAGATATTGAGCGCTGAAGCCATCCACGAACACCCGCACGCCACCGACCTGCATGACCATGTCATCGTCAAGCGCTCGCTCTTCGATGTTGAGGCTGTATTTGAAGCCCGAGCAGCCTCCCGGGAGCACGCTCACGCGGAGCCCGGCGGTCTCCTCCGGAACCTGCTCGGCGGCCATGAACTTCTGGACCTCCGCGGCCGCCACCGGGGTGACGGTGAGGTCGAACCCGGTAATAGGTGATTGCTGCTCGACGCCGCTCATGACGATGCTCCTCGCGAGACTCTCGGAAACCTAGGACCCACCCGATGGGCTGTCAACGTGTGCGGCGAGCTGGGGATCGCGCTGCAAGTTACGGTAAATCAACGCGAAAGCCGCTGCTGCGGCGGCCAGATAGGCCGAGCCGGTCGCAACCGATCGAGTGAGCAGCGCCCCCACGCCGAAAACTGAGGCATAGACCGCCGCCACACCTGCCACCCAGTTGACCCAGCAGAGAACACCGCCGGGCAGCGGCTCGTTCCCGAAGCCGAGCTTGCGGGCGGTGTGGCGCCATCCCGGCCCGCCTGGCCGGACCCGCCGGTAGAACTGCTCCAGCGTCGCCGCGGACTCCGGGGCCGTAAGCAGAGTCACGCTGAGCCACACAACGGTCGTAAACGCTACCGTGGTGAGCATGCCGATCGCATAGTCGCTGCTAGCCGTGTCCCCGACATCCACGTCGGCGAAATGGAGTACCACCGACGCGAAAAACGAAGCAGCCATAGCACTGATTTCCGACCACGCGTTGATCCGCCACCAGTACCACCGGAGGATGAACACGAGGCCCGTGCCGGCGCCCAAGCCGATGAGGATCTTCCATCCCTGCTCGACGCTCTTGAGGTAAGCCATGACGACGAGAGAGGCCAGCATCAGCACGACGGTCGCCACCCTCGATGCGATCACCTGCGCCCGGCGGTCCGCATTTCGATTGATGAAGCGGAGGTAGACGTCGTTGACCAGGTACGACGCGCCCCAGTTGAGGTGGGTTCCAATGGTGCTCATGTAGGCGGCGGCGAAGGTCGCCAGCAGCAGCCCCTTGATGGGTGACGGCAGGATGTCCACCATGACCCGGACGTAGCCTTCCTCGGGATTCTCCAGGTTGGGGTAGCGGATCAGCGCGACGAATCCGACCAGGATCCAGGGCCACGGCCTCAGAGCGTAATGGGCGATGTTGAACCACAGGGTGGCCAGGAGACCGTGGCGCTCGTCCTTCGCGGCCAAAATGCGCTGTGCCACGTAGCCTCCGCCGCCGGGCTCGGCGCCGGGATACCACGCGGCCCACCACTGCACCGCCAGGAAGACCATCAGAGTGGAGACCGGCAGCCACGCCTTGCCGGTGGGCGGCAACACGCCAAACGCCGCTTCGTATGAGCCGAAGTGCAGCACCGATCGCTCGGTGAGCACGTCGAGCCCACCCACCGACTGGACCGCGAGAACGGCGAGCACGATGACGCCGCCCATCTTCACCACGAACTGGAAGGTGTCCACCACCACGACCCCCCAGAGGCCGGAGAAGATGGTGTAAGCCGCGGTGATGCCGAACAGCAGGATCGCCGCGGTCCAGGGCTCGATGTTGAGGGAGATCTCGAGGACAGTCACCATGGCGCGGGTGACCCACCCCATGATGATCAGATTGATCGGGAGTGCCAGATAGAGGGCCCGGAATCCGCGGAGCGCGGCGGCCGGTTTGCCCCCGTAGCGAAGCTCGGCGAACTCGAGGTCGGTGAGCACCCCCGCGCGTCGCCAGAGTCGGGCGAAGAAGAACACCGTCAGGATGCCGGAGATCGCGCCGTTCCACCATAGCCAGTTGCCGGCGACCCCGTACTTCGAGACCAACCCGGCCACTACGAGCGGCGTGTCGGCGGAAAACGTGGTGGCCACCATTGAGGTCCCGGCAAGCCACCACGGCAGCGCGCGGCCCGACACGAAGTACTCGTCGAGCGATTGGCTCGCTCTCCGGGTGTAGATCAGGCTGATCACGGCCGAGGCCACGAAGTACGCCAGGATGATGAGCCAGTCGGCCGCGTTCAGCGTCATGTGCAATGCCCCGTGGGAGTGATCTACTTCCGGTGGGCGCGCTGCTGCCCCGCGGGCCGATCCAGGCCGGCCCCGAGGGGATAGGCCGGCGGGACCTGAATGGGCAGACGTCCGCTGATCGCCGCGCCGCCGAGCGCTCGCGCCGCGGCCCATTCCGCCCCCGGGTTCGCCGACCAGCCGATCAGGTACGCGGCGACGTCGGGTGCCTGGGTGATGAGGTAGGGGGAACCCAGTGACAGCAAGATGGTCGGCCGAGTCCTGGCGGTCTCCCGCACCAGCGCCGCGAGTCCCTCGGGCATGCCGACCGTCCCGCGCCATGGCATTGGGCGGACGGCGATCGCGAATACGGGAACAACGCCGGTCTGTGCGACCAGCGCCCGCGCCGAATCGAAGCTCGCAAGACCGCTGGCAGGCCAGAGCCGGAACGTGCTCACCGTATACCCCGCGGCCCTGAGCTCGCCCGTGAGCGTCACCCCCGCGGTGAGGTTCTGCTCCTCCGCGTAAGTCACGAGCGCCACGCGGCGGGGAGCCTGCCGCATCGAGTCCAGCGTACCGAGGCTGTCCTTGAGCAGCACGATCGACCGGGCGGCTACCTCCCGCGCGGTGGCCCAGTTGGCTGCGCTGCCGACGCTGGCCGTCACACCTTCGAGCGGCACGGTGCGCCGCTCGAACAGCCCCAGCCGGTGCTTGAGACCGAGCACCCGGCGGACCGAACGGTCCAAGCGCTCGCGAGAGATCCGGCCGGATTCGACCGCCCGTACGATCGCCGTCACCGCCGTACCGGCGCCGGCGGGCTGCAGCAGCAGATCGGCCCCCGCGAGCAGCGCGAGGACCGCTGCTTCACCCGCACCGTAGGCGCTGACGAGCGCCCCCATGTCGAGCGCATCGGTCACCACCAGCCCCTGGAACCCGAGCGAGTCGCGCAGGAGCCCGGTGAGCACTTCGGGCATGACGGTTCCGGGCCGCGCGCCGCCCTTCGCCAGGCCGGGGAAAGCCAGGTGGGCAGACATGATCGCGCTGGCACCCGCCCGCACTGCCGCGCGGAACGGGACCAGCTCCAGCGAATCCAGCCGCTGCCAGTCGGCTGGGACCGCGTGCAGCGAGAGGTGCGAGTCGATCTCGGTGTCGCCGTGCCCCGGGAAATGTTTGGCGGTGGCCAGGAGCCCATGCTCCTCCATACCCCTGACCGCCGCGGAGACGAACCGTGCGACCGTTCGCGGGTCCTCGCCGAACGAGCGCACGTTGATGATCGGATTACCCGGATTGTTGTTGACGTCCGCGACCGGGGCGAACGCCAGGTGGATCCCCACCGCACGCGCCTCAAGTGCGGTAATCCGGCCCATCGCGTAGGCATCGGATTCCCGGCCACCGGCGGCCACGCCCATATTCGTGGGGAACGCGACACCGCCGACCAAACGGATCGCCGTTCCCGCCTCGAGATCGGACGCGACGAGGAGCGGTAGTCGCGAACGGGTCTGGAGGTGGTTGAGCTTGGCGGCGATGTCGAGCGGAGAACCGACCGAGACGATCAGTCCGCCCACGCCCAGCGAGTCGACCCACCGTTCCACGTCGCTGGAGACCGTGGCGTCGTCGGCGGCGTAGGTTCCAGCCAGCCACGGCATCACCAGTTGGGCGGCCTTCGCCCGGACCGGGAGCGAGTCCAGCAGCCGTTCGAGGTCGTCGGGGGCCGGCGCGCTTCCGGTGACAACCCCGGCCGAATGGCCGCAACCGGCCAGAACCCAGAGAAAGAGGATGCGGTGAGCGGTCGATCGAGTCAGGCGTGGCTCCTGGTAATGGCGGCGTGCGCCGCGCCGGCGGGGCAAGGCCCAGCGGGCGGACGCGAAACGGCCGCGCAGAAATCAGCGCGGGCGACGGTGCGTCCGGGTATCGACGTGCTCCTCGCTGACAGTGCCGCGCTGCTGCGCGACCGGCGCG
>DASSUE010000118.1:0-4259 GCA_035707305.1 Gemmatimonadales bacterium | reverse complement strand
GCGCGTCTTCGCGCTGGCGCAGATCGAGTACGGCCGCATTGACTACTCGGTGCGCCCGGACGGCGGCATCGAGGTGTGGGAGATCAACACGCATCCCACGCTTCCGATGACCCCCGGTCCCGGCGACCCGGTCCGAAGCGCCATCAACGATCGCGCAGCCCGGAAACTTGTCGAGGCGTTTCAGGCCCTGAATGCCGAACCGAGCCGCACCGGGCGCATTCCAACCGGCCACCCCGGTCGGGCGCAGGCCCTGATGCAGGCGACGCGCGGACTCGCGGCTCGCGTGGCGCGCAAGTTGAGAAGAGCGCGGTGAGCCGCGGTGAGATCGCGGCCCTGGTGGCTCGACTGGAAGGACACCAAGGGACCGAGCTCCACGGCGATGGCGCGCGCGACCTGGAGCGCCTCCTGACGCTGGCCCGCCTGGCTGAGGCCGCGGACGTCGCCGGCACGGCGTCATCCTGCGGTCCACTCCGCGCGCTGTACGGACGTTACGTGTCGCGCTTGGAGACGGCTGAGGCGCGCGCGCTGCTGGCGCGCGGGACAGGTGTGGCGGGCCTGGCGCTGGGGGAGGGCGGCGATTTTGCCGGCCGCTCCTATGCTCGCGTGCGCGACCTGTTCGACCACGTGGACTTCACCGCCTGCCGCACCTTCGTCATGGTGGGCTGCGGGCCGCTGCCGGTGACGCTGCTGCACGTCGCCCGGCGCGCGCGGGTGCCGCGGCTCGTCGGGCTCGAAGTGGAGCCGGAATCGGCACGGGACGCTCGCGCGTTGTGCCGAGAGCTCGGAGTGGACACGGTCGACGTACAGGAGTGCGATGGTGGCGAGTTCGATTACAGCGAGGCCGATGTCATCTACATCGCGAACCTCGTCCGCGCCAAACGTGCCGTGCTCACGCGTGTGGCGCGTACCGCCCGGGCCGGTGCGCGGGTGGTCGTGCGCGAGCCCTCCTCGGTAGGCGAACTGTTCGCCGAACGCGGGGTGGATGTCGGCGATTCCTGGTGGCGGGTGCTGGCCAGGGGACCGGAGGACCCGCAGTTCCTCTCGTATCACCTCTTCCTGGAACTGCCGGCTCCACTCAGTCGCTGAGCTCCAGCGAGATGTCCGCCGCCTGGACACTGTGGGTCAGAGCCCCTACGGAAACGAAATCCGCCCCCGCATCCGCAAACGCGCGTACGGTGGCGAGCGTGATACCGCCGGTAGCCTCGATTTCGATGCCCGGTGCCAGTTGCCGGGCGAGCCGCGCCCATTCGCGGACGGTTGCCGGCTCCCGGTTGTCGATCAGAAGGCGGGACGCGCCGGCGGCGCACGCCTGTCGCAGCTGCGTCTCCGATTCGATCTCCACGTGAAGGGTGCCGGCTCCGGCGGCGCGAGCCTGAGCCAGCGCGTCACCCAGCGAGCGACTTCCCGCCGAAAGCCCACGCCAGTGGTTGTCCTTCACCATCACTGCCGAAGCCAGATCCAGGCGGTGCACGTCGCCACCGCCGGCCAGCACCGCGCTCACGTCGAGCAGGCGGAGCCCCGGAGCGGTCTTTCGCGTGTGGAGGATGCGAGTGCCGGTGCCGGCCACCGCGTCGACGTACGCGCGGGTGGCCGTGGCGATTCCGGAAGCACGCTGGAGCAGGTTGAGCAGGGGCCGCTCGGCACGGAGAATCGCGCCGATGGTTCCGGTGATCGTGGCCGCCGTCTCGCCAACCGCCATCCGCGCGCCATCGCTCGCCCGCCACTCGCAGGTGCAGCCGCACTGACGCGCCACGGCGTCGGCGTACAGGGTTCCGGCCAGAACCCCCGCCGTTCTACACACAATGACCCCGCGCCCGGCCGCCCCTGGCGGAAGCGTCACGTCGCTGGTGATGTCGGCGGGGCCGTCCTCCGCGAGCGCGACGCCGGCCACCCGCTCCGCGTCCCCGCGAAGGTCGAGAGTCACTTTCCCAGGCTCACCATGCGGTCGAGCGACAGCTTGGCGCGGCGCGCAACGTCGGCGGGAACGGTGATCTCGAATCGATTGAGCACGAGCGACTCGCGGACCCGAGGTAGGGTGATGGTCTTCATGTACGCGCACACCGCCTCGGGATCGGCCGCGAGGAACGTCTTGCTGGGCGCCACCTGCCGCATCCGATGCATGATCCCGGTCTCGGTGGCGATGATGAACTCCTTCACCGGCCGCTCCTTCGTCAGCTGAATCATCCGCTCGGTGGAGGCGATGTGCACTCGCTCGGGACTGATGTCGCCGCGGCCCATCGCGTAGATCACCTGACCGGCGCAGCCGCACTCGGGATGTACCAGCACATCGGCGTCCGGATGCGCCTGGCGCTGGGCCTCGAGGGTCTCAGGATTGATGCCCTTGTGCACGTGGCACTCGCCCAGCCACACCTCGACGTTGCGGTTGGGGCGGTTCCGCCGCACGTGGGCTCCGAGGAAGAAATCCGGCAGGAACAGGATTCCCTTCTCCTCGGGGATGGCGTCAATCACGTCGAGCACGTTGCCGCTGGTGCAGGCGTAGTCGAGCTCCGCCTTCACGTCCGCCGTGGTGTTCACGTACCCGACCGTGACATAGCCGGGAAACTGCGCCTTCCACTTGCGCACGTCCTCAGCGGTGACGCTCGCCGCGAGCGAGCACCCCGCGTCGAGATCCGGAAGCAGGACCGTCTTGTCGGGGGAGAGGATCTTCGCGGTTTCCGCCATGAAGTGGACCCCGCAGAAGACGATAACGGCCGCCTCGGTCTTCGCCGCCTGTCGCGAGAGGCCCAGCGAGTCGCCCACGAAGTCTGCGACGTCCTGCACTTCGGGTCGCTGGTAGTTGTGGGCAAGGATGACCGCATTCCGTTGCTTTGCGAGCTGTCGGATCTCCGCCTGCAGCGCGGGAATCTCATCGGGGCGCTGGGGCTGTTCTTCGATGACGGGGAGGGCAATGGCGCTCATCGGGCACCCGACTTCCGGCTCTTGGGCGGGTAGTCGGCCCGCCGGTGTCCTCCACGACTCTCACGGCGCTGCCGTGCCGCCCGCGTTATGAGGGTGGCAACCAGGAGCTGCCGCTCCGTGCGCCAGTCACCCGGCGGCACCTGGGCCGCCAGCTCGGCCAGTACCCGCTCGGCGCGGAGCAGCGAGGTCTCGGTGCGGACGACTCCCACATCGGCCGTCATGACCGCCCGCATCTCGTTGCGTATCGCCGCGCTCTCCGGCGGGCTCGGTACATCGGGCTCGCCACCAGCTGGTGGAGTCACCGCGCAGTTATTCTGGTGGGGCAGGGCCCGCGCCACGCGGTCCGCGAACACGAGACCCTCGAGGAGCGAGTTCGACGCAAGCCGGTTGGCGCCGTGTACGCCGGTGCGGGCGACCTCGCCCACCGCCCAGAGGCCGGCCCTCGTGGTTCGACCATCCAGGTCGGTCCTCACGCCGCCCATCGCATAGTGCAGCGCGGGTGCGACGGGCAATAGATCGAGGGACGGATCGAGACCGAACCTGCTCAGCATCTGGGTGATTCCGGGAAACTGCTCCGAAAACCGCTGCACCCGCCGGGCGTCGAGCCACGCTCCTCCGGCCGCGTCCGCTTCGGCCACCGCGCGAGCCACCACGTCCCTGGGCGCCAGCTCCCCGCGCTCGTCGTGGTCGAGGGCGAAGCGCCGCCCGTGGCGGTCGACGAGCACGGCACCGGCACCACGGACCGCCTCCGATACCAGCGGAGCGGGGTTCACGCCCGGGAGCTTGAGCGCGGTCGGATGAAACTGGAGAAACTCGATGTCCCGAAGTTGGGCGCCGGCCAAATGCGCAATGGCCCAGCCGTCGGCGGTGGCGACTCGCGGATTGGTGGTGACGGCGTACAACTGCCCGACACCGCCGGTCGCCAAGACGACCGCCGGTGCCGGAATCGTGGCCAGGGCGCCATCGCGAGTGACGACCACCGCCGCGACTACCCGGCCGCGGTGGACTACCAGGTCTCGCGCCTCGGTGTGCTCGAGGATTTCGATGGCCGGGTGGGCGTGCACCACGCGGGTGAGATGCTGGACCAGCGCCGCGCCGGTCCGATCGCCGCCGGCGTGGAGGATCCGCGGTCGCGTATGCGCGGCCTCGAGCCCGAACCGGAGCTCGCCGCCCGGCCCGGTATCGAACACGGCGCCCGAGGCCAGCAGCTCGCGGATCCGATCCGGTCCCTCTTCGGTGAGCACCCGCACGGCCTCCGGGTCGGCCAGGCCGTCACCTGCCGCCAGCGTGTCGGCGGCGTGCGCCCTCGGGCTGTCCCCGGGGCCGAGCGCCACCGCGAT
>DASSUE010000117.1:0-5614 GCA_035707305.1 Gemmatimonadales bacterium | reverse complement strand
ATCCCAGCGAGTCATTCCCGATCGGCAGCACGGTTCACAAGGTCGGCATGACGACCGGTTGGACCAGCGCGGCGGTGAGCGCCACCTGCGCCAACGTGAACATCGACGGCACGTCCATCACCCAGCTGTGCCAGACGCTCGTGGGATTGGAAGGGACGGGTCACCCGGCGGTCGTGGGCCCCGGAGACAGCGGGTCACCCGTCTTCGTTCGGACCGGCGAGTCGACCGTGTCGCTTGCCGGCATCGTCTGGGGCGGCACGCCCGAAGGCGGATTGTTCGCGTTCAGTCCGCTCAAGAACGTGCAGCAGGAACTGGGGGATCTCGCGGTGGTGGCGCCCTGACGTGATCCTCGTCCTCGCGACGCTGGGTGCGCTGGCGGCCGTGCCTGCCGATTCCCCCAAGGTCGAGCTCGCGGTTCCGCGCGAGGCCAGGGCCGGCATGCCGGTCCCGATGACCCTCCGGGTCACCAATACGTCCGATAGGCCGCTCGAGCTTTACCTGCGCGGGCGGCCGATCGCGTTCGATCTGGCGGTGCGGCAGAGCGATGGTCCGCTAGTGTGGCGAAAGCTGGCGGGGGCGATGATCGCGATGGTGTTGCAGCTCAAAACGTTGGCCCCGGGCGAAACGCTCGAGCTGAAGGACGTGTGGCGCCAGCAGACGACCGACGGCAGCCAGGCCAAGCCCGGAGACTACACTGTCACCGGAAGCCTGCTGACCGATTCACAGGCGTCGCTCGACAGCCCTCCCGTTCCCCTCCACATTCTGGCGGCCCACGGTCCATGACGGCAGATTCATTGGTGGCCCGCATCAAGGAGGCCTCAATGCCTGTCGACACGTTACGGGAATTTCTCGACAAGAACCGCATCAAGTACGTCGTCATCTCGCACTCGCCCGCCCATACCGCCCGGGAGGTCGCCGCGTCGGCCCACGTCCCGGGCCAGATGATGGCCAAGACGGTGATCGTGAAGCTCGACGGCCGGCTCGCGATGGCCGTCCTTCCTGCCTCGGAGATGGTCGATCTCGAGCTGCTGGCCGACGCGGCGTTCGCCCAGAAGGCGGAGCTCGCCGAGGAAGACGAGTTCGGCGACCGCTTCCCCGACTGCCAGCTCGGCGCCATGCCACCGTTCGGGAACCTGTACGGAATGGACGTCTATGTCGCGGACAGTCTAGCGGAGGACGAGGAGATCGCGTTCAACGCCGGGTCCCACACCGAGCTGATCCGGATGGCGTATCCGGATTACGCCCGGCTGGTGAAGCCCCGCATTCTCCGGTTCGGTGCTGCGCGGGGCTAGGAAGACGACGGTGCGCCGGTAGGATCATCCCATCGGACGATCGGGTAGCCCGCTTCCTGCCAGGCACCGATACCGCCGGCGAGCACCGCCACCCGGTCTTCCGGGTGTCCCGCCTCCATCAGCAGTCGCGCCACCCGGGCGCTTAGGCCGTCCTCGCTTCACCCACAGTACAGGATGAGCTGCGCGTCCGCCGGCGCCGAAACGTGGTCGGGGAGCCGGCCCTCCGAGGCCTGCAGCGCGACGTGCGGCACCGATACCGCGCCCTCGGCGTGCGCGTTCTCATAGTTGGCGGGATCGCGCACGTCCACCAGCACCGCCCGCCCCGCACCCAGGAGCCCGTGCGCTTCGGCGGCGGTGACCCGCCGGGAAATGTCCTCAGGCATTTTCCGTGTCTTCCGTGCTTCTTCGTGTATTCCGTGCTTCCGTGGTGACTGTAGTATTGTAGCCCCTCGCTCGGCCTGAGTTCAGATGTCGGCTCATTCTCCCGGGGACCCTGGCCGCCGGAAACGACAGCCGGCTCATGAATCCCGAGGCAAAGCATTCCTGAGCGTCGCCGGTCTCGTGGCCCCTCCGTCGAGCGTGCTCCGCCCGCGCGTGGCGGTCCGGGTGCTTCGAGCCAGGAGCCGAGGCTCTCGATAGGGCAGTTCACCACGGAAGCACGGAGTGCACGGAATGCACACCTTTTTCCGTGTTGTTTCCGTGTCTTCCGTGTTTCCGTGGTGAAGTTGGCACCCCTCCGTTCCGCCGCGTATCCTTGAGACACCGATCTACACCTCTCGACAGGCACTCTTGCCCGATTTCCCCAAGGATCTTCAGGAGCGCCTTGCCGCCGCCCTCGCCGGCCGCTATCACATCGTCGGCACCGTCGGCGCCGGCGGGATGGCAATCGTCTTCCGGGCCCAGGACCTCAAGCACGATCGTCCGGTCGCCATCAAGGTGCTGAAGCCCGAGCTCGCCGAGGCCGTCTGGAGCGATCGGTTCCTCCGCGAGATCCAGATCGCCTCCCGTCTTCAGCACCCCCACATCGTCCCGCTCTACGACTCGGGCGAGGCAGACGATACCCTCTACTACGTTATGCCGTTCATCACGGGCGAGTCGCTCCGGGCCCGCCTCGCCCGTGAGGGTCCTCTTCCCGTAGCCGAAGCGTTGCGACTCGCCCGCGAGGTGGCCGAAGGGCTCCGCCACGCTCACGCTCAGGGCGTCGTCCATCGAGACATCAAGCCGGAAAACATCCTGCTTGCCGAGGGGCACGTGCTCGTGTGCGACTTCGGGATCGCACGCGCGCTCACCCTCGCGGCGGGCGATGCGCCCACGCCAACCCAGCCAGGCCTCGCTCTCGGCACCCCATCCTATATGAGCCCGGAGCAGTGCTCCGCAGCCGGCGATCTCGACGCCCGATCGGACATCTACTCCCTCGGCTGCATGCTGTTCGAGATGCTCGCGGGCGAGCCGCCCTTCCGCGGCCGGAACGCGCTCGCGCTGATGGCGCAGCACACGACTGCCCGGCCCCCGGCGCTCCGCCGGTTCCGCTCCGACGTGCCCATCGGGGTCGAGGCCGCGATCGAGCGGGCCATGGCCAAGCTCCCCGAGAAACGCTTCGCCACTGCGGCGGATCTCCTGAGCGTGCTCGAGTCCCCGAGCGGCGTCTTCTCACCCGCACACCGTCCGCCCGCTGCCGCGATCGCCGTGCTCCCGTTCGCCAACCTGAGCGGCGACCCCGAGAGCGAGTACCTGAGCGACGGGATCAGCGAGGAGCTGATCCAGACGCTGTCTCAAGTCCCGGGGTTGCAGGTGGTGGCGCGCACCACTGCGTTTGCGCTGAAGGGAAAGCGCGAGGACGTCCGCGAGATCGGTCACCGGCTCAGGGTGGACACGGTACTCGACGGGAGCATCCGGGTTGCGGGAGACCGGATCAAGGTCGCGGCCCAGCTGATCGATGCCGCCGAAGGGTTCCAGCTCTGGTCCGCTCAGTACGAGCGCCGCGCCGGCAACAGCTTCGCGCTGGAGGATGAGATCGCGCGCACCATCGCCGAAGTACTGAAGCATCGCTTGGCCGGGCAGCCCGACGCCGCGCCCACCCCTCCGGTTGCGCTCGCGGTGCCCAGGCGCGACGCGCAGGCACACGAGGCCTACCTCAAGGGGCGCCACCACTGGAACAAGCGCACCGAGGGGGGGATCGTCCGGAGCATCGAGTGGTTCGAGCAGGCGATCGCACGCTGTCCCGATGACCCCGCCTTCCACTCCGCCCTCGCCAATGCTCACCTGACGCTGGGCATCTACGGGGTCGCACCGCCCGACCAGGTCATGCCGAAGGCGAAAGCCGCCGCTGAGCAGGCGCTGGTGTTGTATGGCCGGGCGGCCGAGGCGCACGCGGCGCTGGCCACGGTGTGCGCGCTGTTCGAATGGGACTGGCCCGGGGCGGAGCACCACTTCCGGCTCGCGACCGAGCTGGACCCCGCATACCCGACCGGACACCAGTGGTGCGCGATGCACCTGCTCGCGCCGCTCAGGCGCTTCGACGAGGCGCGTCGGCAGCTCGACCGCGCGCGCGCGCTGGACCCGCTCTCGCCCGCGATCCTCACCAGCGTGGGCGTGCTCTCCTTCTTCACGGGAGACCATGACCGCGCTATCGCCGAGCTCGAGGAGGTGCTCGAGCTCGACCCGGGGTTTGCCGCGGCGCACTACTTCCTGGGGCAGACGCGGCTCCGGCGCTCCGAGCCGGACGCGGCCCGCAGCTCCCTCACGCGAGCCGCGATGTTGTCCGGAGAAAGTGTCGAGACCGTCGCGGGCCTGGCGTACGCCGATGCCGTGACCGGCCGGCAGGCGGAAGCGCGAGCCGCCCTCGAGCAGCTCGGCAGGCGAGCGGAAGGGGCTTACGTCTCTCCAATCCGCCTGGCCCAGATCCATCTCGGCCTGGGCGACGAGGCGAAGGCGCTGGACTGGCTCGCACGCGGCCTGGAGTGCCGCGCCGCCGAGGCGGTGTGGCTGGGCGTGCACCCGGTGTACGACCCGGTCCGGCGGTCGCCTCAATTTGCTTCGATGCTGGAGCAGATCGGGCTGGGCGGGGGCGGCGGGGTGGAGATTACCCGCGTTGCGTTCACGCCTCGGCGGCCTCCCACTTCCGTCGCACCTGGGACATGAGTTCCACGAACTTAGGCTCATCCCGCAGAACCGACAGCAGCGGATCGCGTTCGGCCAGGAGCGGATAGTTCGAGAAGTTCTGGTCTACCGCCGCGTTCTTGAGCCAGCGCAGCGCCTCGTCTGTGTCGCCCAGGATCGCGTGGCACTGCGCCACGCACCACGAGTACTCCATGTCCTCCCACGCAGCCGCCCTGACGTCCTCCGATAGAAGCGCGCGCGCCTCATCGCGGCGGCCCATGAGCGCGAGCTTGTAGAAGATGCCGAGCTGCGCGAACAGGGTGTCCGGCATGTCGTGGGCGAGGCTATCGAAGATCTCATACGCCTGCTCGTTGCACCCGTTCATCGCCATGATCTGGCCATAGGTGAGCCGCACGATCGGATTGCCCGGATCCATCTGCGCCGACCGCCGGAACGGCTCGACTGCGCCGGCGAGATCCCCCTCCATCAGCGCGAGGAATCCGGGGAGCATCTGGTAGAAGGGCGTGAGCGGATCGATGGTGAGGAGGCGCGCCACCAGCGGGCGGGCGGCCTCGGGGCGTCCGGCGAACCCGAGCACCAGCGAGAGCCAGAGGAGCGCATCGGTGTCGCTGGGATCCTGGTCCAGGGCACGGCGAAGGTGCCGCACGACGTCGGCGGTGGCACCGCCGTGAATCCCGATGAGGCCCAGGAGCCGATGCGCGTGGGGCGAGTCGGGCTCCAGCCGTCTGATCTGCTCGGCGCACTCCCGGGCCTTGGCGAGATAGGTGCGGTCGCCCGAGATGCCACCGTTCACGTACTGCCAGTATGTGTATCCCAGCGCCGCCTGAAGCAGCACGTTGTCGCCCAGGATCTCGAGCCCCTTCCGCAGGTGCTCCACCGCTCGGTCCAGTGCCTCACCGGTGAAGCGGAAGATCTCCTGGCGCGCGCGCAGGTAGTACTCGTACGCCCGGACGTCTGGAATCGGCCGCTCCGCCAGCCGGGCCGCCTCCGATGCGCTCAACTGGATCCGGAGCGCCTCCACCACCGTCCGGGCGATGGTCTCCTGGATCTCGAATACGTCGTCGACCGCTCCGTCGAACTTCTCGGCCCAGATCAGCTCGTCGATGGCCGTGTCGACCAGCTTGGTCGTGATTCGAAGCCGTCGTCCCACCTTCCACACCCCGCCCTCGAGCGCGTACTTCACGTTCAGCTCGCGGCCCACC
>DASSUE010000116.1:0-2912 GCA_035707305.1 Gemmatimonadales bacterium | reverse complement strand
AGATCAGCCGACTCCTCGACATCCCCCATCGCCTCCAGCCGGTTCTTGCCGACCTCGAGCGCCATAATCGCGGCCAGGTCGTACTTTCGCTCCCGAATCAGCTCGGCAGCTTTACGCATCGTGGCCACTCGTTCCTGCCATGGAAGCCGGCCCCAGGCGCGCTGGGCCTGCTTGGCCGATCGAACCGCCTGCTCCACGTGCTCGGGACCGGCGCAGTCGAACGTGCCGAGCACCAGACTGGTGTCGATGGGCGACCGGTCGACGATCGGCTCGCGGCTGCTCTCGATCGGGCGATGGTCGATATAGAACGGATGCCGCCGGCCGGCATTCGCCCTGGCGCGGGCAAGCGCTTCATCGAACAGGCGATGGAACTCCTCGAGGTCGCCGCCGGTGCTGGTATAGGTGATCTTCGTGGCCGTGGCCGTCATCGGATGCTCCCCTGCATAAGCCTGTGGGGTGATGCGCCGCGGATCAGACCGCGGCGGTTCGGCTTCCCCGCATCGCGAGCGCCCGGTCGAGCGCGCGTCCGAAGCGCCGCACGATCTCGCCGATCTCTGCCTCGCTGATGATGAACGGGGGCGCGATCATGACCAGATCGCCGTTGGTGCCATCGGCCTGGCCGACGTTGGGCCAGACCACGAGTCCCTCCGCCAGGGCGCAAGCCGTGAAAGCCTCCGCGAACCCCTCGGCGCGGGGAAAGGCGGTCCGGGTGACCGGGTCCGCCACAAACTCGACGCCGGCGAGCAATCCGCGGCCCCGTACGTCGCCGACGTGAGGCAACCCACGCAGTCGTTGGAGT
Source organism: Gemmatimonadales bacterium (assembly GCA_035707305.1). Taxonomy (GTDB): domain Bacteria; phylum Gemmatimonadota; class Gemmatimonadetes; order Gemmatimonadales; family GWC2-71-9; genus DASQPE01. Next base: position 2,113 of record DASSUE010000116.1, on the reverse strand, counting down.
TCCCGGTGGAGCGCCACGCCCATCTCCGCGCATCGCTCTACCAATCGCTGCTGAGACAGGTACCGGAGCGCCGCCAGGCCGCCCGCGCAGAGTACTGGATGATGCGAGAACGTCTGGGCGTGAACCAGGCCGCCCGAGCCGTTCGCCAGGGTACGGGCAATCCGGTCGGTGGCGACCAGGGCGGACAGCGGCGCATAGCCACCGCCCATGCCTTTGCCCAGCGTCATGAGGTCGGGGGTAACGCCGAACTGCTCGATTGCCGTGAACGTGCCGGTGCGCCCCGCACCGGTCAGCACCTCATCGGCCACGAACAGCACGTCGTAGCGGTCGCAGATCTCCCGAATCCTTCGGAAGTACGACGCCGGCGGCACCGCGGCACCGGTAGACGAGCCCCCCACCGGTTCGGCGATGAACGCCGCCACGTTGTCGGGGCCCAGTTCCAGGATTGTCCGCTCCAGCGCGTCCCCGCTGCAGGCCGGGCAGTAGGGCTCCGTCCCACGGCACTCGCAGCGATAGGCGTACGGCGCGGGGATCCGGGCCACATCGACCAGCCACCCGCCGTACAGCTTGCGGTAGTGCTCCCGTGCGGATGCCGAGAGCGCCAACAGCGTGTTGCCATGGTAGGATGGCGTGAGCGCGACGATGCGCTCCTTGGACGGTCGACCCAGCTCGCTCCAGTATTGCCGCGCACACTTGAGCGCGGCCTCGACGGCTTCGGAGCCGCTGCCGAGCGGGTAGACCCGGGTAAGAGCCGGTGGAAGTCGCGCGGCAAGCTCGGCCGCGAACGCCTCCGAGGCCTCGTGCGTGAATGCGGTGCCGTTAACGTAGGCTACGGTACGGGCCTGCGCCGCCATGGCGTCCCCCACAACAGACAATCCATGGCCCAGGTTGGCCACGAACGCCCCGCCGCAGGCGTCGAGGTACCGGCGGCCGTCCTCGTCCCAGAGCCAGCAGCCTTCGCCCCGGACGATTACCGGATAGGATCGTGAGAGCTTGCGGTAGAAAACGTTACCGGTGGGAAAGCGGCGCTCGGACATACCGGTTGGGTGAGAGGCGCCGGAAATCTCGCGACACGGGCGCTAAATAGCTAGCAGCTGATGCGCCAAATGCAACAAGTGCAGCCACTTCGGAGACGAATCTAAAGCTGCACTTTATGGCGCTCATCCGCGAGCGGCGGCGACCGCGGTGCGTTTACGCCAGCGCCGGCTGCGGCGAGATGGCGTCCTCCAAATCCGAGTAGTCGGGCTCGGCCAGCTCGGTGTACACGGGGTGCGAGAGGTAACGCTCTCCGAAGTCCGGCACGATGGATACGATGAGCTTGCCCCCGTTTTCCGGGCGCCTCGCGACTTGCAGCGCGGCCCAGGTGATGGATCCCGCGGAGATGCCCGCGAAGATCGCTTCCTCCCGCGCCAAACGGCGGGCGGTCACAATCGCCTGATCATTCGTGACCGTGATGATCTCGTCGTACATCTTCGTATCCAGGACGTTCGGCACGAACCCGGCGCCGATCCCTTGCTGCTTGTGGGGGGATGGCTGACCGCCCGAGAGCACCGGGCTTTCCGCGGGCTCCACGCAGACTATCCGAATGCCCGGCTTCTTCTCCCGCAAGTAGCGGCCAGCCCCCGTGATCGTCCCTCCCGTTCCAACACCCGACACGAAAACGTCCACCTTACCCCGGGTGTCCTCCCAGATCTCCGGGCCAGTGGTGGTGTAGTGAATTGCAGGGTTGGCCGGGTTATCGAACTGCCGGGGCATCCATCCGCGCGGACCCAGCCGTGCCAGAATCTCCTCCGCCCGTGCGATGGCACCCTTCATTCCCTTTGCGCCTTCGGTGAGGACCACCTTGGATCCCAGCGCCCGGAGCATGTGTCGACGCTCGATGGTCATCGTGTCCGGCATCGTGAAGATGCTGCGATAGCCCAGCGCCGCAGCGACATAGGCGAGCCCGATCCCGGTGTTGCCGCTGGTGGGCTCCACGATGATCATGCCCGGCTTGAGTCTGCCGGCCTCGATGGCGTCATGCACCATCGCCATTCCGATCCGATCCTTCACGGAGTTATAGGGGTTATACCCCTCGTGCTTGATGGCCACGTTACCAGGGAGCCCCGCCGCG
>DASSUE010000115.1:0-6206 GCA_035707305.1 Gemmatimonadales bacterium | reverse complement strand
TTCCACCAGGCTCACCGCTCCCGTTCCGCCGAACTCCCGCACCAGATTGCCGGTGGTCGCGTCGAGCGCGTACAGCCGGCCGCGTGACGCGTGGAACAGCCTGCGCCGGCTACCGTCGGACCATGCCGCCAGCCCACGGTGCACGAAGCCATAGCTCCCGAGCGGCTGACCCAGCCGGTAGGTGCCCGGATCGAAGGACCAGAGCTGCGCCCCGGTCTCGGCGTCTAGCGCCACGACCCGGTGGTACGGCGTGGTGAGATAGAGTGTGTCGCCGAACATGAGCGGCGTCGCCTCGAACAGCCCCGGCGTCGAGCGCCGCGATTCCGATTGCCACGGCCGCTCGCCCGTGCGCCAGATCCACGCAAGCTGAAGCCGGGCGACGTTGGTGCGGTCGATATCCGCGAGCGGGGAGTACTTGGTTCCCGCGGCATCGCCGCCGTAGTGGGACCATCCAACCGGCGGGGGCGCGTCCGCCCGCTGGACGGTAGGCGCGCCGGTCGGCGTAGGTCCGATCGCATATGCCCGGTACGGCTCGGCCGACGCCGAAGCTGGCGGGGCGTCCGGCTGCGGCGTGTTCGCGAGCAGATACGGTACGCCGCCTTCTCGGCGAACGAGGTCGCCGGCGATCGCCGGCGACAGGAGAAGTTGATGGTGCTGGAGGCGCGAGAGGCTGTAGACCGGCCGCCCGGTCCAGAACATGAGCGAGAGGTAAACGCCGGTCGTATCTGACTGATCCAGGATGAAAACCGCGTCCTCCGGCAGTTGGGTGCGAAGTCGGCTGGCGCTCAGGAGCGCGAGGTCGGGCCGCTCCCGCCGGGCAGCGTGCCAGCCGTCGAGCGCGTAGGCGGCGGTAGCCCCGCCGACCACCACGAGACCGAGCGTCACGCCAAGCGGTCGAAGCCGAGGTGCTCGCACGAGGGCGCGCACGCCGAGGTCGAGCGCGTGGACCAACCCGATCGCCATCACCGGAAGGGCGACCAAGGCCAGGGCCGGTGTCGCCCCCGTGAGGAGGCTCAGCGGAATCACGCCGGCCCAGACCCACACGGCGAGGATCAGGTCGCTGGAGTGTCGTGCTGCGCGGACGGTAGCGAGCCCGAGCGCCAGCAACGCGGGCACGGCGAGTCCGGGCAGGTACCCTCCAAGGCGGCCCACCAGCTCCGACGGCGCGAAGATTCGGGGCGGATTCGGCGGGAGCCAGTTCGCGACCTCCTGGCTGAATAACTCCCCGCCGCTCGCGCGCCCATGGCTGATCCAGACGGCTATCGGCACTGCGGCGAGGGCGAGTACCAGAGCGGCGTCACGGAAACGCACGCCATACGATCCCGCCGACTCGAGCGGAAGGCGCGTGACAATCCACAGGCCGATCAGCGCCCCGGGCAGCACCAGCGCCACGAAATCACCGGCGAGGAAGGCAACGCCGAGCGCGAGGCCAGCGGCGGCGAACCATGTCGAGCGGCCGCGCCGTGCGCCCTCGATGAGGACGAGCAGCCCGACCTCGGTCCAGAAAAGGAGAGCAATATCGAGATGCCCGGACCGTTGCTGCCCCAGCACGGATGCGAGCAGCAGCGGGCTGAACCCCTGCAGTGCGGCGGCCCCGATACCGACCGTCGCGCCGAACAGCCTCCGCCCGATTCCGTAGGTGACCATCGCGGCCGCAACGTGCAATAGCGCGGACGGCAGCCGGAGCGCGAGCGCGCTGACCCCGAAGAGCGAGAGTGACAATCCCATCTGCCACAACGCGAGGGGCGGACTGCGCCACCACTCGCGCGCGAGCATCCAGTCGGGTCGCCGCGGCTGAATCAGCGGCGTATCGTACAGCGCGAGGCGAAACGGGTGATCGAGCAGGTTGCGGGCGATGACGGCGTGGAACCCCTCGTCGAACATCGTGAGCTGGGGCCGAGCCAGCCCCGGGCCGACGACCAGGCCCAGGGCGATCGCCAGTGCTGCACCGAGCCACAATGCGGTCCACCGCCCACCGCGCGGGGCGCTAGGATACAACCCGGTCTTCCTCCAGCTCCTCCTCCAGCTGCTGACGGCGCAGCAGCTCCCAGTAACGTCCGTCTCGCGCTATAAGCTCCGCGTGGGTGCCTGTCTCGACGACCCGGCCGCGGTCGAGGACAAGAATTCGATCCGCATCGCGAACCGCCGCCAGCCGGTGCGACACGATCACGCTGGTGCGTGCGGCGAGCGCATCGCGAAGGCCCGCAAGAATTCGGGCCTCGGTGTGGGTGTCGACGGCGCTGAGCGCGTCGTCGAGCACGAAGATCGGGGGATCCTGAGCCAGCGCCCGTGCGATGGCGGTCCGCTGCTTCTGTCCCCCGGAAAGATTTATGCCTCGCTCACCCAGCACGGTGTCGTAGCCGTGGGGCAAGGCGGTCAGGGCTTCCCGGAGCTGCGAGATATCCGCGACTCGCTCGAGTCGGCCGTCGTCGGGCGCTCCGAGAAGAACGTTGTCGCGCAGCGTCTCGCTGAAGAGAAAGGTCTCCTGCGGCACGAAGCCCACGGCCGCCCGCAGCTCCGCCAGCGAGAGGTCGCGAACGTCAACGCCGTCGATCAGGATCCTCCCCCGGTCCGGATCATAGGTACGCACCAGCAGGTCGACCAACGCCGACTTGCCGGCACCCGTTGCGCCCACAATGGCGAGCGACGCGCCCGCCGGGAGGTGAAACGAGATGTCCTCGAGCACCCAGCCTCGGTCGGATGCCGCGGGGTAGCGGAACCACGCGCCTTCCACGGTGAGGGCGCGTCCTGCAGGCCCTCGCGGCGGCAGGGGTTCGGGATCCGCGGGTGAGACGATGGCTGGCTGGGCGCGGAACAGCTCGTTGATCCTGCCCATCGAGGCCGCACCGCGCTGCACCAGATTCACAGCCCAGCCGAGCGCGATCATGGGCCAGACCAGCATCGCGAGGTACACGCCGAACGCGACGAAAGCTCCGACGGTCACGGTACCGGCCATTACCAGCCGTCCGCCGACGTACAGGATTGTCAGACCCCCCAACCCCCCCAAGGCCGTCAGCAGGGGGTAGAAGATGCCCTGCACGCGAGCCAGTGCGAGGTTGCGCTGCTGATACTCCGCGTTCAGTTCCCGGAACGCGTCGCTCTCAGCGCGTTCCTGCCGGTAGGCCCGGACGACCCTCACGCCGCTCACATTCTCGTGCACGAACGAGGAGATGTCGCTGAACTTGTTCTGGATCTCGAGGGATCTCCGGTGAATCCGGTTGCCGAGGATGATCATCGCGAACGGCAGGGCGGCCAGCGGCAGGAGCGAGAGCGCGGCTAGGAGCCAACTTATCCGCACCATGGCTGGTACGATTAATGCCGTCCGTATTATTGTGTCTATGACGTACATGAGCGCGGGCCCCGCGACCATGCGAACTGCGAGCAGGTCGTTCGTTGTGCGCGCCATCACGTCGCCGGTGGGGTAGCGGTCATGAAATTCGGCCGACATCCCCTGGAGATGGTCAAAGAGATGGTTGCGGAGGTCGGTTTCAACGCGGCGGCTGGCGCTATTGAGGATCTGGCGCATGAAGTAGCGGGCCACGCCCCCCGCCAGCGCGACGGCCACGAGCAACAGGGCAAGGCCCCGAACCCGGCTGAACGGAGCGCCGGTTCGCAGCGCGTCGATCCCCTGCTCCAGGTACCATGGTGTGCGGACGTTCAGGGCGTTGGAAATCACCACCATGGCCAGTCCGGCAGCCATGGTGAAATGATAGGGCCGGAGATAAGGAAGCAGCGCTCGGAGTTCACGCATGAGACTGGAATGTCACCGAGAGGTGACAGCCGAGCAAGCTACGCTAAGGAGGCTTTGATGATGTCGAGAACCCTGCTGGTGACCCTCGCGCTTGGCGCGCTGGCGGCATGCGGCGGCGACAAGAAGGAGAATGTCGCCGCGGCCGACAGTCTGAGCCGCGATCTCCAGCTCGCCCCAGTGGATTCGAGTGCGCCGCTCAGCGATCAGCCGGCTGCCGCTCCGGCACCCGAGCCCACGCCGGCCCCGAAGCCGACGACCGCGAAGCCGAGGCCCAAGCCGACACCGGCTCCGACAGCGCCGTCGCCTGCGCCCGCTCCGAAGCCGGCAGCCGCGCCTGCCTCGCTGGCGTCCGGGACGGTCATCGCAGCGACGATGAACGACTCGATCAGCTCGCGCCGGAACAAGGCGGGTGAGACAGTTACGGCCAAGACCACCGCCGACATCAAGGACGCGCGTGGTCGTACCGTGATTCCCGCCGGGTCCACGATCAAGATGACCATCACGGCGATCAAGGAATCGGAGAACAAGAGCGACAAGACCGGGACACTGACGCTCAGCGTCTCGGACATCACGGTGAACGGAAAGAGCTACGGCATCAGCGCGTCGATCGATTCGGTGTCCCGGTCGCTCAAGGGCCGGAGTACCAACGAAGGCGATATCGCCAAGGTCGGCGCCGGTACCGCCATCGGCGCAGTGGTAGGCCGTGTGATCGGCGGCAGCACCAAGGGCGCCGTGATCGGCGGCGTCATCGGTGGCGCGGTCGGCACCCAGCGCGCGGTCGAGACCAAAGACCGCGACGTCGTGGTCCCAGCCGGCTCACGGATCATCTTCACGCTGACCCAGCCGTTCACGCCCGCCACGACCTGACCGTCGGTCGGCGTGGCAGAAGTCTGACGAGGGGTTCCGGGTTTCCGGAGCCCCTCGTCGCTTTGTCCCTCGGGCCGCGCGCGGAACGGGGCTCGCTCGCGCTCCGGCGGTTGCCGCCCGGCCGCGAGCGGGCTTCATTTTCGCCCATGTCAGACGACTTCCTCGACGCGCGGCTCACGGAGCAGCGCAACCCTCGCACGGTCGCCATCGACGTCGCGTCGCCGCTGGAGATCGCTGATCTCATCGCGGCGGAAGACGCCGGCGTGCCCGCCGCGGTGGCGCAGGCTCGCACGGCGATCGCCGAGATCATCGGCATGGTGGAGGCGGCCTTTCGGGCCGGCGGGCGGCTGGTGTATGTGGGCGCGGGTACCAGTGGTCGGCTCGGCGTGCTGGATGCCGCCGAATGCCCGCCGACGTTCGGTACGTCGCCCGACATGGTGGTGGCGGTGATCGCCGGTGGCGCACCGGCGCTGGTGCGTTCAATCGAAGGCGCCGAGGATGATGTCAACGCGGGCATCGCGGCCATGGACGAGCGGCGGGTGAATGGCAAGGACGTGGTGGTGGGCATCGCGGCCAGCGGCACGACGCCCTACGTACGTGCCGCCTTGGGCCGAGCCCAGGCGCTCGGGGCGCGCACCGCGCTGGTCACGTGCTCGGAGCCACCCGCGCTTCTCCGTGAGACGTGCGATGCAGTGGTTTTCGTGCCGGTGGGCCCCGAGGTAGTGACCGGCTCGACCCGTATGAAAGCGGGCACCGCGACCAAGCTGGTGCTCAACACCATCACCACCGGCGCCATGATTCGGCTGGGGAAGACGTACGGCAACCTGATGGTGGATCTTCGCGCCTGGAACGACAAGCTGGTCGACCGCAGTCGCCGCATCATCATGGAGACGACCGGCCTCGATCGCAGCGCGGCGGGCGAGGTCATCACCCGCGCCGACGGCCAGGTCAAGCGGGCCATCGTGATGGCGCGCCGCGGCGTCTCGCGTGAAGAAGCGGACCAGCTTCTCGCGGAGCATCAGGGCCGGCTCCGGAGCATCGTGGGCGACCCACCTCCAGTGACGCGATGACCGAGCGCCCCACAATAGCTGTCGGGCTGATGTCGGGGACGTCACTGGACGGCATGGACGCCGCCGTCGTGCGGCTGTCCGGCCCTACGCAGGCCGAATTGTTGAGCTTCGTCACCCGGCCGTACAGCGCGATCGAGCGCGGCCTCATCACAGGAGCCCTGGCGGGCGGGCCGCCCCGCGACTTCGCGGCGCTTCATGTGCGACTGGCACAGTGGGCGTCCGAGGCGGTGCATGAAGCCCTAGCGGCGGCGCGCCCGCGCGCGTCCGAGCTCGCCTTCATCGCGTTTCCAGGCCAAACCGTCTGGCACGAGCCGCCCCTCGTGACGTGGCAGCTGGGCGAGCCGGCCGTGCTGGCGGAGGAGTTTGGCGTGCGGGTAGTGAGCAATTTCCGCGCGCGGGACGTCGCCGCGGGCGGACAGGGAGCGCCGCTCGTACCCATCGCCGATGTGTTGCTGTTCGGCGCTGCCGAGGCCCCCCGCGTCCTGCTCAACATCGGCGGCATGGCAAACTTCACCTAC
>DASSUE010000114.1:0-6774 GCA_035707305.1 Gemmatimonadales bacterium | reverse complement strand
TGCGCGCCGCCGGCAAACCGGCCAAGGTCGCGCTCACGGCGTGCATGCGGAAACTCCTCGTCATCCTCAACGCCATGGTCCGCGCCAACACCCACTGGCAGCCGGCCCCGGGGGCCGTTTGACAACACAGTTGCTAACTAGTACTTCTGTTACCCGCCGACGTGTTCAAGTCGCACGAAAATTCATCCAGCAGCGTAACTCCCATCCCTTGGCCGTGTTTCCCGCCTGGCTCTCATGCCGCGTAAGCCGGGAGACTCGCTGTGTTCGCTGCATAAGCCCGGTCGATGTCGCTGCCACGGATTAGCCACACCGCTCGCAGGCAACGCGCTTGCCGCTGCTGTAGCTAGCGGTTGAATACTGGACATCCGTTGGAGTGACCCCTCAAAGTGGACAGGGGCAGCTCGCCGGTTTGACCTACGCTGCGGGGCAGCCATGTAGAGCCTCGTACTCCTCCGGGGGCAGATAGCCCAGGGCGGAGTGAAGGCGTTTCCGATTGTAGATCGCTTCCAGAAAGTGCGGCAGCCGTTCGATCACGTCCTGCAAGGTCGCGTAGTCGTGCCAGTAGATCTCCTCGTGCTTCAGCGTCTTCAGGAAGCTCTCGACCCGCGCATTGTCGTAGGGATTCCCCGTCCGCGACATCGAGCCCCGGATGCCCGCCTCCACCAGGCGCTCGCGGTAGCGGCGTGAGGCGTACTGGACGCCCCGATCCGAGTGATGAATCAGCCCGGGCGACGGCCGCCGGCTCTCCAGGGCGGCTTCGAGCGCCGCGAGCGGGAGCCGCGCGTCGAGGAAGTGGCGCAGCGCATAGCCCACGACCTTCCGCGACCACGCGTCCAGCACCACCGCGAGGTAGGCATACTCCCGCTCCAGCCGCAGGTAGGTGAGGTCGGCGACCCAGACTTGGTTCGGCCCGCTCGGCGTGATCTCCCGCAAGAGATTGGGAAAATCGGCTCCTCATGGGCGCTGTCAGTGGTCAGGACATACCGGCGCCGCGGCCGCGGGGCGAGCAGGCTCTCCCGCATCACCCGGGCGACCCGCTTGTGGTTGGCCAGCGTGCCCCGTCGGCGGAGCTCCCGCGTGATCCGCCGGTAGCCGTAGACCGGAAACTCATCCCGGATCGTCTCGATCGCCTGCCGCAACGGGGCATCCGCCGCCTGGCGCGCCGCTATCGTGGTGCGCGGGGCGCGGTAGTAGGTGCTGCCGGCCAGGCCGATTATGCGGCACCCCCGCAGGATGGGGAGGCCCCCGGCCCGGAGATGATCGACGAGGACCCGCTGCTCGGCGACGCTGCGGCGGCGAGCCCCCTTTTCAGGAGGTCCAGCTCCATCGTGAGCTGGCCGACTTTCCGCTCGAGGGCCGCGATCTTCAGCTCAGACTCGAGCAACTGCTCTTCGCGCTGGGCGTCGAGCGTGAGCTCGCCCTTCCGGTACTTCTCCGCCCAGATCAACACCAACGAACGCGGGATGCCATACTGCTTCGCGACCCCGTTCGCGCTCCCTTCCCCCGCGAAAAAACGCGGCGTCCGGCGACTACGCCGATCTCAATTCCCGGCCGGTGCCGCCGCGCTCGCCGCCGCAGGCGGCCGCTCGTCGAGCCAGGCCTGCCAGGCCGCGAAATTGAACGGCCGGCCCAGGAAATTCTCGATCAGCTTGGCCGCCGGCGCCGAGCCGCCCGGCGCGAGCACGGTGTTGCGGTACCGTCGCGCGACGCCGCGCCGGAGCAGCCGCCCCTTGTCGAACCCGCTGAACAGATCCTTCGCGATCACCAGCGACCACATATAGGTGTAGTAGTTCGACGTGTACCCAGTCAGGTGGCCGAAGCTCGCCTGGATGTGCGTGCTGGTCATCGGCGGGAACGGGAGATACTCGCTCTCCACGGCGCGCACCAGCGAGTCCGGGTCGAGCCCCGCGGGGGGATGGTCGTGCAGCGCGAGCGAGATCCGCGCGTAGGTCATCTGCCGCCGTACATTGAGCCCCTTGCCGAAGTCGTTCCCCTCCTTCATGCGGCGCACCAGGTCCGCCGGGATCGGCTCGCCGGTCTGATAGTGCCGCGCGAACGACGCCAGCGTCTTCGGATCCCACAGCCACTCCTCCAGCATCTGCGAGGGCGCCTCGACGAAGTCGAACTCCAGCCCGAACGGCCCGAGCCCTACCCACCGCGCGTGCCGGGCGGAGAGCAGGTGGACCAGGTGCCCGAGCTCGTGCAGAAAGGTGCGGACGTCGCCGTACTCCATGAGCCCCGGATCACCGGCCTGGCCGCCCGGCACGTTGGCGACGAGGACGCCCTCGGGCATGTCGCCGTCGCGGGTCCCCACGCGGAACGGGAACACCGCCGCGTGCGAGAACTTGCCGGGGCGCGGGTGCATGTCGAGGTAAAACCGCCCCGCGACCTTGCCGTGGTCGAGCATCTCCCACGCTTCGACCGACGGATGCCAGACCGGCACGCCGCGCGCCGGGCGGAAACGCACGTCGAAGATCGTGGCAGCAAGATTCAGGATGCCGCGCTTCACCGAGTCGTACGGGAAATAGGCCCGCACCGCCTCCGCGTCGAAGTCGTAGGTCTCCTTCCGGACCACCTGTGCCCAGTAGCTCTGCTCCCACGGCTCGACCGCGGTCGCACCGGGGGTGTCCCGACGCTTCCGCTCCAGCAGCGCGGCGTAGTCGTCGGCAGCGCTCCGCGCCGAAGCGGCCACCACCCGGTCGATGAACGCGGATGCGTTCGTTGCGGTCTCGATCATCTTGTCCGCCGTCGCCACCTCGGCCCAGTTGGCCCGACCCAAGAGCCCAGCGATGCGCTGGCGGACCCGCAGGATGCTGTCCAGCACCGGCCCGTTCGCCGGCCAGGCGCGGTTGTTGAACGCGACCAGCATGCGACGGCGCACGTCGTCGCTTCGCGCGAACGACAGCAGGGGATTGACGTCGGGATAGGTGGTCGTGAGCGCGATGCGCCCGTCCAGTCCCGCCGGATGCCGCGCGACGTAGTCCGTGGGGAGCCCCTCCAGCTCCGCCTTCGTGGCGTACACCGTGTCTACGTCGTCCCGGAGATTGCGGGAGAAGGTTTGCTCCAGCGCGTCGGCGGTGTCCCGGAGCGCGGCGATTGCGGTTCGCACTTCCTCGGGCCGGTCCACGCCGCTCAGGCGGAATTGCTTGAGCCGCTTCGCCACCCAGTAGCGGGTCTCCGCGTCGGCTCCCGCGAGATCCACCGCCGCGATCGCGTCGTACAGCGGCCGGCTGAGCCCCAGCTCGGTCCGAAGCTCCTGCACCTTCTGCTCGGCTCGCTCGCCCGCGCTCCGAACCGCCGAGTCGGGGTGCAGCTCGGACGCGGCGTTGCCGCGATTGGAGGCCAGCTCCAGGCCGCGGAGCACTCGCTCGTAGGGCACCAGCGTGTTCGCGATGGTCCGTCGCCCCTTCCGGGCCAGCAGGGAATCCACCCGGGCCCGGGCCGCGGAGAGGCGGGCATCGGTGTCCCGGGTGAGCGCCGCCGCATCGGGGCGGCCGGCCCAGAGGGGGCGGGTGGCATCGGGGTCCTGCGCCGCGGCGGGCGCGGCCGTGAGCGCCAGCAGCAGCGCGGCTCGCAAATATCTCATGACGCCCTCAGAGGTCGGTCACCGCGCCGAGACTCGCGCTCGACACGAGCTTGGCATACTTGTGCAGCACACCTGACGTATAGCGGGGGGCCGGAGGTTTCCACTCCGCCCGGCGCCGGACCAGCTCGGCGTCGGAGATGTCGAGCTGGAGGAGCCGGCGCTCGGCGTCGATAGTGATGGAGTCGCCTTCCTTAACTAGTGCCATCGCGCCGCCCACCGCGGCCTCCGGCGCCACGTGCCCGACAACCAACCCGTAGGTGCCGCCCGAGAAGCGCCCGTCGGTGATGAGCGCGACCGAGTCGCCCAGCCCCGCACCGATGATGGCCGACGTAGGCGCCAGCATCTCGCGCATTCCCGGACCGCCCCGGGGACCCTCGTAGCGGATCACCAGCACGTCACCCGGCCGGATCGCGCCGCCGAGAATTGCGGCGAGGCAGGCCTCCTCCGAGTCGAACACCCGGGCGGGCCCCGTGATCCGCGGCGATTTGACGCCCGTGATCTTCGCGACCGCTCCCTCGGCGGCCAGATTGCCGCGCAAGATCACCAGATGCCCCTGGGAATACATTGGGCGGGACCAGGGGCGGATCACGTCCTGGCCGGCAGCCGGCTCATCCGGCACGCCTCGCAGAAGATCGGCTACCGAGCTGCCCGTCACGGTGAGCGGGTCGCCGTCGAGGAGTCCGTGGACCAGCAGCATCTTCATCACCTGGGGCACGCCCCCCGCCCGGTGGAGATCGGTGGCGACGTAGCGGCCGGACGGCTTGAGGTCGGCGAGGACCGGGACCCGCGCGCGGATCCGCTCGAAGTCGTCCAGCTCGAGCGCCACATCCGCCGCCCGCGCGATCGCGAGCAGGTGGAGCACCGCGTTGGTCGAGCCGCCCAGCGCCATCACCATCGTGATGCCGTTCTCGAACGCCTTCCGGGTGAGGATCTGCCGGGGAAGCCGCTGCGCGCGGATCGCATCCACCAGCACCTCCGCCGAGCGCGCGGCGCTTTCCTCCTTTTCGGCGTCCTCCGCGGCCATCGTCGATGAATAAGGAAGGCTCATGCCCATGGCCTCGAACACCGCCGACATGGTATTCGCGGTGAACATCCCGCCGCAGGAGCCCTGGCCGGGGCAGGCGTTCCGCTCCACCGCGAGGAGCTGCTCGTCGGAGATGCGTCCGGCGCTGTGCTGCCCCACGGCCTCGAACGCGCTCACGACCGTGAGATCCTCGGTGCCCAGCCGGCCGGGCTTGATGGTGCCGCCGTAGACGAAAACCGCCGGGATGTTCATCCGCGCGATCGCGATCATCGCGCCCGGCATGTTCTTGTCGCACCCGCCCACCGCGAGGACGCCGTCCATGCTCTGCGCGGCGCACGCGGTCTCGATCGAGTCGGCGATGACCTCGCGGGACACGAGGGAATACTTCATTCCCTCGGTGCCCATCGAGATCCCGTCGCTCACGGTGATGGTGCCGAAGAGCTGCGGCATTGCGCCCGCCGTGCGCGCGGCCGCCTCGGCCCGGCGGGCCAGGCGATCCAGGCCGGCGTTGCACGGGGTGATGGTGCTGAATCCGTTCGCGATGCCGATGATGGGCTTGGTGAAGTCTCCGTCGCCGAACCCCACCGCGCGAAGCATGGCGCGATTGGGCGCGCGCTCGACGCCGGCGGTGATCGCGCTACTTCGCAGCGGGCGGGTCATGGGGCTCGGAATATAGGAGGAGCGGGAGAAGCAGGAGGAGCGGAAGCGGCGAGCCAGGCGGGGGGGCGCCAGAGCGGCGCATTAGGGCTTCGCAAACGATTGGTTGTTCCGACAACCGTGCGAACCGGGCAGCGCCGCGGCGGAGCCCCACCGTCTGCGAGCAGCCCTCGCCTCTACCTGCCAGCCAACGCCTGACGCTGCACTTCGTCCGCCGTCACCGGCGTGAGCGCCGCGTTGTCGGTCTCGCCGGTGCGGATCCGGATCACGCGCTCCAGCGGCTGGACGAAGATCTTCCCGTCGCCCACCTCACCGGTGCGCGCGGCGGCGACGATCGCCTTGATGGTGGGTTCGACGAACGGCTCCGAGACCGCGATCTCGATCCGGACCTTCTCCCGGAACTCGAGCACGATGGACGAGGCCCGGTAGTGCTCCACCAGGTCTCGCTCGCCGCCGTGACCGCTCACCCGGCTGATCGAGATCCCGGTGACCCCGGCCCGGAAAAGCGCCGTCTTGACCTCCGACAGGCGCTCGGGCCGGATGATGCAGGTGATCAGTTTCATGCGCAGGGCTCCAACGCGGGACCCTAGCACATAGCCAGCAGTTTTCCCCCTCGTCAAGCGTCGTAGTACAGGAAGAACTCGTACGGGTGCGGCCGGAGGTTCACCGGCGCGATGTCCTTGGTCCGCTTCATCGTGATCCAGGTGTCCAGCACGTCCTGGGTGAATACGTCGCCCGCCAGCAGGAACTCCTGGTCCTTCTCCAGCGCGTCCACCGCCTCGGCCAGGCTCCCCGGCACCTGCTTGATGAGCGCCTTCCGCTCGTCGTGGATCTCGTACAGGTCCTCGTCGATCGGCGCTGGCGGCTCCAGTTTCCGCTTGACCCCGTCGAGGCCGGCCATGAGCATCGCGGCAAACGCGAGATAGGGGTTGGCCGTCGGATCCGGCGCGCGGAACTCGACCCGCTTGGCCTTCGGGTTGTTGGAGTACATCGGGATCCGGCAGATGGCCGAGCGGTTCCGCGCCGAGTACATCAGGTTGACCGGGGCCTCGAAGCCGGGCACCAGCCGGCGATAGCTGTTCGTGGTCGGCGCGCAGAGCGCGAGGAGCGCCGGTGCGTGCGCGATCAGCCCGCCGATGTAGTGCCGGGCCAGCTCCGAGATGAGCGCGTAGCCGTTGGCGTCGAAGAACAGCGGCGTGTCGCCCTTCCAGAGCGACTGATGACAGTGCATGCCAGAGCCGTTGTCGCCGAAGAGCGGCTTGGGCATGAACGTGGCCGTGTAGCCCAGCGAGTGGCACATGTTCTTGACGATGTACTTGTAGGTCATCATGCGGTCGGCCGTCTGCACCAGCGTGCCGAAGCGGACGTCGATCTCGGCCTGGCCGGCGGTTCCCACCTCGTGATGCTGCACTTCGATCGGCACGCCCGCGTCGATCATCGCCAGCATGATCTTCGAGCGGACGTCCTGCAGCCGGTCTACCGGCGGGACCGGGAAGTAGCCCTCCTT
>DASSUE010000113.1:0-30750 GCA_035707305.1 Gemmatimonadales bacterium | reverse complement strand
CGCGAGCGGTATCTCACCCTGGGCACCTACTACTTCCAGGTGACTGGCGATCGGGACCGCGCGGCCGCCAGCTACCGCTCGTTGCTGGACGAGCACCCGAACGACGTCGTCGCGCTCAACAACCTCAGCATCATCATGTCGCAGTCCCGCAACTACGCGCAGGCCGAATCGCTGGCGCGGCGGGCCATCGCGGTGCAGCCGGCGGGGTCGATCTTCTGGTCCAACCTGTTGAGCGCGCAAGTGCTCCAGGGCAAGCTCGACACCGCGGAGGCGTCGCTCGCGGCCATGCGGACGGCCTCGCGGTCGCCAGCGTTCGCCTCTGAGCTGGAGATCGCGCTAGCGGTCGAGCGCGGCGAGTACGACAGCGCCGCGGCTGTCGTGCGCCGGATGCGCGCAGCGCGCCCTGAAAGCGTCGAGCTCCAGCGGGTCGCGGCGGGGCAGCTCGCCGGGCTCGCCACCGTGCAGGGCCGGTTGGGCGAGGCCGACGCCCAGCTGGCCCGGCTGATCGAGCTGAACGCGGAAGGCGGACGTCCGGAGACCGCGCTGTTCTTCGACATGGTGCGCGCCGGGATCGAGCTCTGGTTCCGGGGCAACAATACGCGTGCGCTGCAGCAGGCTGATGCCGCGCTTCGCCGCCGGCCGCTGGCCGGGTTCGATCCGCGCGACCGGCCGTACCTGGGGCTCGCGATCTTCTTCGCCGAGGCGGACCGGCCCGACCGGGCGCGGGCCCTGCTCAATGAGTACGACCGGCTGGTTCCGGAAGGCGACCGCCGCATTGCGACCGAGGCGCGCCACGCGGTCCTGGGCTCCATCGCGCTGGCCGAGCGCCGGCCGCAGGAAGCGATCTCCGAGTTCCGGCTACAGAGCCAGACCAGCGTCGTCGACGCCGACGTCAGCCTCGGCCGTGCCTACGACCTGGCCGGCATGCCGGACAGCGCGATCGCGTCGTACCAGCGCTACCTCGATACGCCGTTTCTGGGACGCCTCCCGCTCGACGCGCTGTGGCGCGCCCGTACGTTGTACCGCCTCGGCGAGCTGTACGAGGAGCGGGGTGACCGGGTGAAGGCGGCCGATCGCTACGCCGAGTTCATCAAGCTGTGGAAGCGCGCGGATCCGGATCTCCAGCCGAAGGTGACCGAGGCCAAGCAGCGACTGGAAGCGCTGTCGGCGGAACGGCCGGCGACGTGAACGGGCAGGCGGAAGCCCGGTAACCCATCCGGCGCTAGCCGCCGGAAGTACCCGCCCATATTCTACGAAGTCCAACGAACCGAGCACTCCGTGACCGATCCTATGGCGCCGCTGGCGACCGCGCTCGAAGGCCGGTACGTCATCGAGCGAGAGATCGGCAGTGGCGGAACCGCCGTGGTGTTCCGGGCACGCGACGTCAGGCACGAACGACTGGTCGCGATCAAGGTGCTGCGCCCCGAGCTGGCGCGGTCGCTGGGCACGGATCGGTTCCTGCGCGAGATACGCATCGCCGCCGGACTCACCCACCCCCACATCCTCTCGGTCCATGACAGCGGCGAGGCCGCCGGTCTTCTGTACTACGTCATGCCGTACGTGGAGGGCGAGTCGCTCCGAAGCCGCCTGTTGCGCGAAGGTGCGCTGCCGCTGGACGACGCCCTGCGGATCGCGCGGGAGACAGCCGACGGGCTCTCCTATGCGCATTCACGCGGCGTAGTGCACCGTGACATCAAGCCGGGCAACATTCTGCTGATCGGCGGCCACGCGGTCGTCGCAGATTTCGGCATCGCCACCGCCACCGGCATCGGGATGGACGAGGAGACGCTGACCAGCCCGGGCCTGATCATCGGCACGCCGGCGTACATGAGTCCGGAGCAAGCGCGGGGCGAGCTCGTGGTGGATGGACGGAGCGATCTCTACAGCCTCGGCTGCGTGTTGTACGAAATGTTGACCGGACAGCCGCCGTTCGTGGGACCCACCGCACACGCGGTGCTGGCGCGCCATTCCCAGGACATTCCCGAACCCATTCGGACTCGGCGCGCCTCGGTGCCGATCGAGGTGGAGGACGCGGTGGCGAGGCTTCTGGAGAAGCTTCCTGCCGACCGCTACACCACCGCCGCGCAGTTTGCCGCCGCCCTCCCCGTCGATAGCACCGAGCAGACCGGCGCTCGCAGGCGGTCGCGACTGACGCTGCGGTGGAGTGGCGTGGCGGTAGTTCTCGGACTCCTCGCCGCGGCCGTCGTCGCACGACAGCCGGCCAAGGCAGCCCTGGATGATTCGCTCTACGTCGTCCTGCCGTTCCGGCATCCCGGTGAGAGACCGTCGCCGCTGCTCAAGGGCGATCAGTGCGAATCGCTGCTGCACGACGCGCTTCAGCGCTGGAGGGACATCTCGGTCGTCGATCCGCTCTGGGTCGCTGACGCTCGGGCGCGAACGCCCGACCGGCCGTTCACGCTCGAGACCGGACTGGCCCTGGCCCGGGTCCGCGGCGCGGGCGCGATGGTTACCGGAGAGGTATGGCAGGTGGGGGACAGCGTGTACGTGCGCGCGGCGCTGTACGACGTGGCTGATAAGGGCCGCGCGGTACGGCAACACACGGTGACGATCGCCCCCGACCTCTCGGACGCGGCGGCGCGGTTCCGCCAACTCGCCGGCGTCCTGGTCACGGGTTCCGAGCCTGCAGACTCCCTGGCGCAAGGCCCCGCCTCCGTAACCGCATGGCGGCTGTACGACGCCGGCCGGGCCGCGCTGCTCCGGTGGGATCTGGCGGAGGCCCGCCGCTCGCTCCTCGCAGCGGTGGCCGAAGAGCCGGACTATGGGCAGGCGAATCTCGCGCTCGCGACCGTCATGAGTTGGGCGGGCGACCGTCCGGCCGATTGGCGACGCTACGCCGCGGCCGCGGCGCGTGCGGGCGCACTGCCGCCAACCGATCACGTTCAGGCGTTGGCGCTCGTTGCGCTGGCGGAAGCCCGCTATCCCGAGGCCTGCGACGCATATCGCGGGCTGATCCGCGCCGACTCCCTCGACTTCGGGGCCTGGTTCGGGCTGGGGACCTGCCTGAGCCGCGACCGCCTGGTGGTACGCGACCTGCGAAGTCCGTCCGGATGGCGCTTCCGGGCCAGTCTAAACGAGGCCGCCCACGCGTTCAGGCGGGCGCTCGAGACCTATCCCTCGGCGCACCGGGCCACCGGTAGCTTCGCGCTCAAACGTCTAGAGGGCGTTCTCTATACCGACCCCCGCGAGTTCCGCGACGGCTACGCCCTGACGCCCGACACGGCGCACTATGCCGCGTTTCCGCAGATGAACGCGGACACGATCGCCTTTGTCCCCTATCCGCTGGCGGAAGCACTCTCCGGACGGGGGCCGTCCATCTCGCCCAGCATCGGACGCGCGACCGAACGGGCTCGCGAGTTCCTTCGCGAGTTCACCGACTCGTGGCTCCGCGCATTTCCCACCAATCCGGACGTGCTGGAGCTGCATGCTCGCGCCCTCGAGTCCGCCGGTCTGCTCGCGGATGGCCCACCCGCGCAGTCGGCGATAGAGGCATTGACCGAGGCTCGGCGCCGGTCGGGAGACACTACCTCGAGATTGCGGCTGGCGGTCGCCGAGACCCGTCTGCGGATCAAGCGAAACGAGTTCCCCGTCGCCAAGCGGCTCGCCGACTCGATCCTGGCGTCCACGGTCCCCGCTACCCCGCCTGCCGCGGGCGCACTAGCCGCCCTCGCCGCGCTCACCGGCAGAGTCACGAAAGCCGCCGGGCTGCTCGCGAGAGCGGAAGGGAGCTTCGAGGACGCGTCGGGCGCTCGGCTGGCCGTAGCCGGCCCGCTGGTGCAGGCCGCAAACGCTTATCTGGCCTATGCCGCCCTTGGAGCACCGGCAGAGAGCATTGCTGCGACGGCGAGCCGAACGCGGCAGCTGACCGCGCGCTACGTGGAGCCGTCGCGCGCGGAGAGCATCTACACCGCCCTGACCTACGAAGCCGCGGTGCTGGCACATGCCCAGCAGCCTCCCGCAGCGCGGCCCCCGTTGCGAGGACGGCACCACCTGAACGATGCGCTCGAACCCCTGAGGTCCGGCGACACCGCGCACGCGGGGACCGCACTGCGTGCGCTCCTGGCGGCGCGCCAGCATGGCGTGCCAGGCTCGGTGGCAATCGACGGCACGTTGGTGGAGGCCTGGATCCTGACCCAGTTGAGAGACTCGGTCGGTGCGGCAACCCATCTCGACCTGTCCTTGGGTGCCCTGGCAACGCAGAGCGCGGTACTCTTGAATGAGTTGCCGCAAGCGGCTGGACTGGTCCGCGCAATGGCTCTCAGGGCTGACCTCGCCGCGAGCGCGAACGACCTTGCCACCGCGCGCCGCTGGGCAACGGGCGTCGTGACGCTGTGGGCGAACGCTGAGCCGCCGCTCCATCCCATCGTCGCCAGAATGCGCGCGCTGGTTGCGCGCTCCCCGCAATAATCACCCAGCCCCAGGCAGCACACCCGCACCCGGAGGCGTTATGCGTCGGACGGCCAGACTCCTGAGATGGATCCCCCCGGCGTGCGCGATCCTGATGGGTTGCAAGCCCGACCACGGCCTCGACATCTCCGCCGATCCGCGGCCGACACCGGACGTAATCCGCGTTCGAGCCGACAGCGCTGGCCCGGACGTGCTGTTGAACGCATGTAACTCGAGCGAGCTCGAGTTCGACCACACCAGCGGGGCGGACACGGTGTTGGAGAACGGGGCACGGGTCCGGATCTCCCCCGAGAAGGGGAGTCACCGAATCAAGGAAGCGGATCTCCGGATCGGTCGCATCGTGGGCCAGCTGCAGCTCGTCGATGGCGAAAAGATCCCGGGCTGGGAAATCAGGACCACGAAGCCCGTCTGTCTGGTAATGGTCGGCGCGAATTATGACAGTCTCAAGACGCTGTTCATCTCGAGCGAGAACGGATCCGAGGTGGCCTCTCGCCAGCCGACGCAGGTCATCTTCAAAGCCAAGAAACACGGCCGGTCGGAGGGTGATTGGATTAGCATCGGCGGCGCCCTGGAGGATGCCAAGCCTGCCGAGGCTGGCCCGCGCGGCATGATCCCGTGGCTCTGGGCGGCCGCGAAAGGTCGCGTCTTCACGACCCAGGTCAGCTGCGGCAGCAACCAGTGCTGCAGTCCGAAGCGCCCGCCCGTTTGAGCCCCCTGCTCAGGCTCCTTTCGCTCGGAGCAGCCGCACGCCGCCGGACCCGGTCTCCACCGACACCTGGCCCTTGCCGCCGCCGATCGTGCCGCTCAGATGGTGCCGGCCACTCCGGGTGACCGCGAGCGGAAAATCAGACTCAATGTCGCCGCTTCCGGTCTCGATTTCGAGCCGCGCGCTCGTGGTGGGCGGCGCCACGATGGAGACATCGCCGGATCCGGTCTCCACGTCCAGCACCTGCACCGCGCTCTGCAGCTCCAACGTCACGTTGCCGCTCCCGGTCTGAACGTCCACCTCCGGCGCTCGGACGCGGGATAGTTGGACATCGCCGGAACCGGTCATCGCCCGAAGCCGCGGCGAGTCCAGATCGGACGCGGTGATGTCGCCGGAGCCGGTTTCGGCCGCGATATCGCCGTTGCTCCACGCCGACAGCTCGATCTGTCCCGACCCGGTCGAAAGGCGCGCCGCGCCGTTGCCGCGCGAGACCTTCACGTCTCCCGAACTGGTACGGACCGACAGCCCGCCCTTGTTCCCGGTGACGGTTACGGGTGCGGCGGCAGCGTCCAGCCGGAGCCGGCCCTCGACGTTGGCGGCGGCAATCCGACCCACCGCGAGGTGCAGCCGCAACGATCGGCCGGTCGGAACCAGAACCCGGAGGTCCGCCCAGGCTTCGAGATCGCCTTCGTCACGGGAAATTCGCACCCGGCGGCTCCCGTCGTGTTCGTCACCCCCGAAGGTTCCGTCATCGTCCACCCGGATGGTCGTGCTGCCGCTATGCTCCATCTTTGAATACCGGATCCGCGTGCTTGGATATGACACCCGCAGGACCCCCTCGTCGGCGGCAACTTTGGGCTTGGCCGCGTCGGCCCCGCCGGTCGTCACCTCGACCTGAACGGCATTTCCGCTGCCGGCCTCGATCCGAATGCTTCCGGCGAGGTTGTACACCACCACCTCGCTGCCGGTGAGCTCGTAGCGCTGGGACGTCTGGGCGGAGAGGGGAGCGGTGCCGGCAATCAGCGCGGCGGCGAAGAGCAGCGGACGGGCCATGGAAGCTCCAGAAGGCGGGTGCCGGTGAGACCGCCGGACCCCTCAAAAAGGTTGCCACCGGGACGCTGAAGCCGAGCCGACAGCTTGCGCGCGACCGCCACCACCGCAACTATAGCCTGACCCCGCACCGGATCCGGACCATCCGCCGCGACCTGCTTCCGATTGTCCAGAAAGCGCTCGGCGACCGGTATCGCCTCCAGCGGGAGATCGGCCGGGGAGGGGCCGCGCGGGTCTTCCTGGCCGAGGATCCAGGGGGCAAGCGTGTTGCGCTCAAGGTGTTACACCCCGAGCTTCAGGTGAGCGTGACCGCGGAGCGTTTTCTCCGCGAGATCAAGATCGTGTCCAAGATCGACCATCCGCTGGTGGCACCGGTGCTCGACTCCGGGGAGGCGGAGTGGCTGGTCTTTTACGTCATGCCGTACATCGACGGCCCCACCCTGCGCACCCACTTGGACACGATCCGCCGCCTGTCCATTGACGACACGGTCCGACTGGCTGGCGACCTCCTCGGCGCGCTGGGGGCTGCCCATCGGATGGGAATCATTCACCGCGACGTAAAGCCCGAGAACGTGGTCCTGTCACCCCAGGGTGCCGTGTTGCTGGACTTTGGGATCGCGCGAGCGATCGAGGCCGCCGGGACCACTCAGCTCACCCGGTCCGGCATCACGGTGGGAACCTCGAACTACATGAGTCCGGAACAGGTCCAGGCGGCCACTGACATCGACCACCGCACCGATCTGTATTCGCTGGGCTGCCTTTTGTTTGAGTGTTTGGCGGGATATCCGCCGTTCCGGCACCCGAACGAGGTGGTGGTGCTCCAGATGCACCTTAACGAGCCGCCCCCCGACGTCCGGGCTCTCAGACCGGAAACGCCGGAGCCGCTTGCGAACGTGATTCATCGCGCGATGGCGAAGGATCGGGGACTGCGGTGGCAGACCGCCGCGGAAATCGCTCGAGCATTGAGCGCGGCACCGGAACCGCTCAGCCGCTGACGGAGCGACGGAGTGTCAGGTGCCCAGGCGGGCTGCGTAGTCGGGACGCACGATCAACTCACCGTTCTGAATGATCTCGCGGTCCCAGGGCAGGATGATGAAATGCTCGGTCTCGAAAGCCGCGTAGTCGGGCACATAGTCGCCCGTCTTGAACGACACCGCAGTGCGAACCTCGGCAGGGCGTAAGGCTCGGACCTCGTTCAGCGCCAGTTTGAGCGTCTGACCCGACTCACAAGTCTCATCCACGATCAAAACCCGACGGCTGCGAATCGTTGCCGGTGGTCCGGCAACCAGCACCGGGTTGGCATCCGACTCCTGGCGCGTCACGACCATAGACGCGAAGTCGCACTGAAGGATCGATGCCACCACCACGCCCGGGATCACGCCGGCTTTAGCGACGCCGAGCACCACCTCAGGGTCATAGTCACGCGCCACACGCAGGGCCAGCGCGCGGCACAACTCCCCAAAGAATGGCCAATCCACCTCCAGCACACCGCGCGGAGTAGGGGTTGTCTGGCGTCGCATGGGCTCGAAGCTACCCGCGCCAACTGACCCCAGCAACTGCGTTGCAACGCTTCGGAGCGTGGGCTATAATTGCGCCACACGCGTAATCTCCGACCGCTAAACGACTTCCTTCGGTCTTCCCGGTTTGCGATGAGCTTTTGGCGACGGTTGTTCGGTAAGAACGCGAAGGAAGATTTGTTGCCTCAGCGCCTCGACTACCTGAACGAGGGGCTGGCATTGGAGCGCCAAGGTGATTTCGAGGGAGCGTTGACGTCGTACCGGCTGGCCTTTCGTGACAATCCCTCGGACTCCCGCATTCTGCTCAACATGGCGATCGCGTTCACGAAGACCGGGCAGCCGGAGGAGGCCATCCGCCATTACAAGCGCGCGCTCGAGCTGGATCCGACGCTGGTCGGCGCCCACTACGGCGTCGCGTTCTTGCTTCTCAAGCGGGGCGAAACCCACCAGGCAGCCGAGCACCTTCGAGCCTTTCTCGCCCGTCCCCCCAAAGGTCCCGATGCCGAGCGATGGGTACGACACGCCGAAACCGCGCTTCGCGACATCGCAAGCTCACCCGCGCCGGAGACGCTGTGACTCGTGCAACCTGCCTCGCGGCCTGTATGGCGCTGGGCGGGTGCAGCGGGCTCAGTGAGCAGGACGGGGTCGCGGGGCTGGAAATCGAGATTCCCCGGCCACCAGAAGTTGAGGTGGGACACACCATAACCCTCGTGGCCCGGGCGCTCGACGCCGCCGGGAATCCGGTGGATGCACCGATCACCTGGCTCACGCCCGATACGACTCTGATCGTGACCCCGGGCGGGGATATCACCGGCCGCACCGGTGGCACGACCGGCCGGGTGCAGGCCCAGGTTGCTGGCCTCGCATCCGATTTCGTTTTGCTGACCGTTTTGCCCCGACCCGACACGCTGGTTCTCAGCGCCGACTCCGTGCTGACGGTGGCCCCGGATGTGCAGGTGTCCGAGCCGATGATCGCGACCTTGCGCAGCTTCGCGCCGCCGGATCCCTTGTCCGGACGAACGATCGTGTACGCCGTGACCGCGCCGACGTTCGCCGACCCGGCGGAGCGCACCGTCGAAATGCCCGGCGGAGTCCTCTCCATCCCGGCTACGACGGGCGCGGATGGTGCCCCTGCCGAGCCGGTCACGTTGGCTCGAGTGGTCGGGCGGCCGGCGCCGGCGACTGCGGTGGTGACTGTCAGCGCCGTCACGGCTACCGGTCTCCCGGTAGCCGGCTCGGGCCAGCGATTCCGGGTTCAATTTCAATAGGCGGGGCGATGATGGCCGATCCGCGCACGTTGAACGACCTCTTTCAGCTGGCCGTCGAACGGTTCGGGTCCAAGCCTGCCGCGCTACGGTACAAGCAGGCCGGGCGGTGGCTCACGCTGACGCATGCCGAGCTGCGTGATCGCGTGCTGCACGCCAGCATCGGCTTCCGCGAACTCGGCCTGGCGGCCGGCGACAGGGTTGCGATCCTCTCGGAGAACCGGCCGGAATGGGCGATCGCCGATTACGCGTGTCTGATGATGCGTGCGGCCGACGTTCCCCTCTACCCCACGCTGCCGCCGAAGCACGTGGAGTACATCCTCCGCGATTCCGGCGCGGCGGCTATTTGTGTGTCGTCCGTGGCTCAGCTGGCGAAGATTCGCGAAATCCGGCCGTCGCTGCCTGCACTCCGCTCCGTCATCACGTTCGATCGCGAGGCAAGCGGACCGGACGTGCTGCCGTTCACGGAGGTCATCAGCTGCGGTCGCAAGGCGCTCCCGCGGTACCCGGATTGGCAAATCGAGGCGTCCCGCGTCGAGCCGAACGATCTCGCGACCATCATCTATACGTCAGGCACGACCGGTGATCCCAAAGGGGTGATGCTGACCCACGGCAACATCACCTCGAACGTCGTATCCGCGCTCACCGCCTTCACGATCGACGGCTCCGACGACACGCTGTCCTTCCTGCCGCTGTCGCACATCTTCGAGCGGATGGCGGGGCACTACCTCATGCTCTACGCCGGCGCGACCATCGCGTACGCCACCAATGCCGACACCGTGGCGGGGGAGATGAGCGAGGTGCGACCGACGGTGATGACTGCCGTGCCGCGCTTTTATGAGAAGATATTCGGACGGGTGCTCGACAACGCTCTGTCGGGTTCACCGCTCAAGCGGCGGATCTTTTTCTGGGCCCGCCAGCGGGGCGAGGCCTGGGTCGAGTACGTCCTCGCCAAGCGGCCGGTGCCCCCTACGCTCGCCCTGCAGCGCCGGCTGGCGGACCGGCTGGTTTTTCGCAAGTTGCGCCAGCGGACCGGCGGGCGCCTCCGCTTCTTCATTTCGGGCGGAGCGCCGCTCAACCCCGACATCGCCAAGTTCTTCCATGCCGCCGGCCTCCCCATTCTCGAGGGGTACGGCCTTACCGAGACCTCCCCGGTCATCGCGGTGAACACGTTTAAGAACGTCAAGCTGGGCACGGTTGGACGACCGATCCCTGGCGTCGAGGTGAAGATCGCCGAGGATGGTGAGATCCTCACCCGCGGTCCGCACGTGATGATCGGCTATTACAACAAGCCCGACGCCACGCGCCAGGCGATCGACGAGGGCGGCTGGTTCCACACCGGCGATATCGGAGTGCTGGACGGTGACGGGATGCTCAGGATCACCGACCGCAAGAAGGACCTGATCGTCACCGCTGGGGGCAAGAACATCGCCCCCCAGCCGATCGAGAACATGGTCAAGGCGGGCAAATTCGTTCTCAACGCGGTGATGCTGGGCGACCGGCGCAAGTTTCCGATCATGGTGGTGGTGCCGAATCTCACCGCCCTGAAGGCGTGGGCGGCACACAAGAAGCTGCTGGCCCCGGACGACGCTAGCCTGCTTCGCCTGCACGAAGTAGAGGCGAAGATGGAGCGGGAAGTACGAAAGACGCTCAGGGACCTGGCCCAGTACGAGATGCCGAAGAAGCTGCTACTGATCCCCACCGATTTCAGCATCGAAGGTGGGGAGCTCACCCCCACCATGAAGGTCAAACGCCGAGTGGTCGAACGGCGCTACATCACCGAGATCGAGAAGCTGTACGCGGAGTGAGCTGCCTCACACTCGGAGCGAGTGCCGCACACTGATGTAAAGCTGGTGCGTCGGGTCACCGACCCTCCCCCCCCGACTACGCGAGGTTCAGATGCAACGCAACGCGCGCGGGAGGCGATATGGGCATCGAGATAATTGCAGGGGTAGTCTTCGGCGTCGTCCTCGCGGCCATCGTCCTGCTCAGATACTCCACGCGCAACCGACATTAGCGCCGGGCATTAGCGACGGGCCGCCACCCACGTACCATCCGCGTTCGCAAGTAATTCCAGTTCGCTTAGCTCCGGTAAAGCTCCCTGGCCGACGACCCGGAGACCGGGCAACGTGACTCGCGCGGCCTCGCGAACCCACTGCGCGTCGCCACCGAGGCTTCCGCCGAGCACCACACCCCGCATGGACCGGGTCTTGAGCGGGATGATCGGGGCCCGAACGACGCTCAATATCGGTGCGTCGTCCGCCACGCCCGGCGGCGGGTTGACCGCCACGATGGCGACGCCGGGCTCGGCCTCGGCGAAAGCGCGCCAGCCGGCGGCGACGATGCCACAGAGAGCGACATACCCGCCCGGGCCGTTGAGGCCGAGCAGCACATGCGCCACCCGCCCATCAAGCGCCGGCCCCGCCGGCGGCGGCCCGCCACCCAACTCCGCTACGCCATCCTCGATTCGATACGTCGCCCCGCAGACGGGACAACCCAGCTGTCCGGTCCGGACCGACCGTTGCACGACCTCGTCCGGCAGAAGCACCAGGTACGCTTCGGGGTGCTCGCGGGGACAGCGAAGGTGGTCCGTGAGCTCGATGAACACCGATACCTACTTGAACACCACCCAGGTCAGCTTGCCGGCCTCGACGGTGATGCGGCGAAACAGCTTCTTGCCGGCGATCTCGGTGCCCAGGACATAGCTGCCGGGCGGCACGTCGCTCACCGCGAAATGCTCGCCGTAGAGCGGGTGCGCATGAGCCCGATCGGCGTAGGTCTCGATGAACGAGAAGGGCGTCTCGCGCGGCTCGGTCTTGGTGAGACCGTAGATCCGCCCGCCCGCAACGGGCTGGCCCGCGGGGTCGAACACCTGGCCCGCGACGATGCCGGTATTGGGCAGCGGTTCGATCCAGAGCTCGGGGTTCGTGGTGTAGGGCGGGAACCGTTCCACGGTGTCGACGATCGCAGCGAGGGAATCCGCCGGCGCGACGTGAATCTCGAGGTGGAGGTGATCGTTGGTGGCGCGGCCGGTATTGCCCACTCTCGCGATCCGCTGACCGGCCCTGACGCGCTGCCCCTTCTTCACGTCGAGCGCGCTGTTGTGATAGTACACCGAAAACACCGCCCGCCGTCGCCGGTCGACTGTGATCGTCGAGTCATGTCGAATGGCCACGACCAGCGCATCGCGCTCGCCGCGGCCGGCATGGACCACCGTCCCAGCCCCGACGGCGAGAACCGGGGTGCCATCCGCGTTGTTGAACTCTACCCCCTGGTGTTGCTGGAAGTTCCCGCCCATCGTCGCGCCATAGCGATAGGTCTGGTCGATATGCGGGTTGTCGGCCGGGTCGATCGGTCTCCGATACCACAGGGTCCGCGGGGCTCGCGGCGGATCGGCGGCGGCGGTCGCGTGGCGGAGGCACGGCAGCGTGTCGGTGGCGAGACGAAAACCACACGGCGTGCCGCGGTACTGCACCCGCCCCACCAGAAGCGCGTTCGCTGAGGTGTAGGGCGCCGCGCCGATGGTCTGCGCGTCCCAGCCGCTGGCCGCGGTCCGCCGGAGCCGCTGGTTGCCGTGCACCGTGGAGAGCAGCCAGCCACGGCCGTCGGGCGCGAACCGCCGCACGTATTCGCTCACGAGCAGCCGATACGCCGTGTCAGCGGGGCCTCGCGCGGGAGGTCCCACCGAGTCGACCACCGCGATCCACGTTGCGCCGTCGTCGGTCGTAACGAGGAGGCCATCCGCGGTGGCGACCACCGTGGTGTCGCCCCGCGTTCCGATACCGTTGGGCACGACATATTGCCACTCGGGGCCAAGCTGGCCGAAGGTCCAGTTGCGCCAGGTTCGGCCGCCATCGGTAGAGACGCCCCATCCGTTGCCGACCGTGCCGTACCAGATCTGGCCTCGCGGACCGAAGGCAAGAGCGTGCACGAAGTCCCACGACAACCCGTCGGTGCGGGTCGTGTCGCGGCGGAGCTGCTCCCAGGCGGTGGCGCCGGCCGGCAACCGAAGGATCCCGTGGCCATAGGTGCCGAGCCAGATGGTGCCGCCGGCGTCGCGCGCGGCGGTGAGCACGTGGATGCCCCAACCCGTGGTGTCCGGTAGCGGCGGAAATGGGGCCGGCGCCTGCGCGACGAGCGGCAGCGCGACCAGCGGCACCGCGACGAGCGCGGCGGCGGAAAGACGAGCGACGCGAACGGTCACGCGGACCCCGCGGTTGCTGCTCATGATGCCGACGGATTGATGCGGAGCCAGTCGATGCGCACGTGGCGTGGGCGCGTGACCGTGAACAGCACAGCTTCGGCGACGTCGGCGGGTCGAAGCATGGCGGCGCGGGGAATGAATCCGGGGCGGCTGTCCGGATCGACGGGATCCCAGACGGCCGTGTCGGTCGGTCCGGGCGACACCAGCGTCAGCCGCACGCCGCTGCCGCGGAATTCGGCCACCAAGGTCTCGTGGAGGCCGCGAAGGCCGTACTTGGTGGCCGCATACGCCGTGTTTCCCGCGAACGCGACGTGGTCGGCCACGCTGCCCACCGTCACGTAGACGCCCGTCCCCGCACGACGCATCGCCGGAAGAAACGCGCGGGCGACGTGGTACGGGCCGCGCAGGTTCGCCGCGATCTGCACGTCGAACGCTTCGGGCGTCGTGGCCTCGAGGGGCTGCAGCAGGAACGCGCCGGCGTTGCTCACCACGACATCGGGCACACCCGCATCGGTCAGCACCCGTTGGGCAGCGTTCTCCACTGCCGCCGGATCGGTGAGGTCGCAGCGGAGATCGTGATAACCCTCGTGGGTCCCGGTCGGGATCGTGCGAGCGAGCCGCACCACCCGGGCACCGGCATCGCGAAGGGCGGCGGCGACGGCCGCGCCGATGCCCCGTGACGCGCCGGTCACCACCGCCACCCGTCCCGCGAGCGCCGCCATCAGTCGCGGTGGTTATGCGCCAGCCGGAGGAACTCGTCTCGGGTCTTGGAATCGTCTCGGAAGATGCCTCTCAGGGCGGAGGTGACCGTGCGCGAGTTCTGTTTCTCAACCCCCCGCATCATCATGCAGAAGTGCGCGGCCTCGACCACCACGCCGACACCGTGCGGGGCGAGCACCTCCATGACCGCGTCAGCGATCTGATCGGTGAGCCGTTCCTGCACCTGGAGCCGCCGGGCATACACGTCGACGATGCGGGCGGCCTTGGACAGCCCCATGATCTTGCCGTGCGGAATGTAGGCGACGTGGGCCCGGCCGAAGAACGGCAGTATGTGGTGCTCGCAGAGCGAGTACAGCTCGATGTCGCGCACCATGATCATGCTCTCGTGGGATTCCTCGAAGATCGCATCGCCCACCGCATCGTAGACCGACTGGCCGTAGCCCTGCGTCAGCCACAGGAGCGATTTCTCGACCCGCTCCGGCGTCCTGACCAGGCCCTCGCGGGCGGGGTCTTCGCCGAGGGCGATCAGCAGGTCGCGCACCAGCGGCGCAATCGGCAGCTCGCCGCTGGGCTCCAGCTCGGGATGGGACCGTTCCACCCGGTCCGGCCGCGCGGGCGGGCCGCCCGCCGACTCAGCCGCCTTCATACTCGACATAGTTGCGCGGTGTCTCCCACAGCCGGATCCGGAGCGACAGCCCCTGCGGCAGCGCGGGGCACAGTTGCCGCCAACAGGCCACCGCGATGTTCTCGGCGGACGGGATCAGGTCCCGGAACCAGGGAACATCCACATTGAGGTTCTTGTGGTCGAGATGGCGGATAACCCGTTCCTCGGTGAGCTTCTGGAGCAGCGTGAGGTCGAACACGTAGCCGGTCTCCGGCTCGATCTCGCCCTCGACCGTCACGTCCATCTCGTAGTTGTGGCCGTGAAAGTTCGGGTTGGCACACTTCCCGAAGGTCGCGCGGTTCCACTCCTCGGAGAAGCTCGGATTGTACAGGCGGTGCGCGGCGTTGAAATGCACGCGACGCGTCACCCGGCAGCGAGGCATGAGCGCGCCCTGACAGGGTCTCTGGACGATAGCCGGGTGGGTCGTCGGGTCAAGGAGTTGGGAGTGTCCCGGCCGGACAAAAAGATCGCCGGCCTGGTGGCCGGCGATCGACGGTGCTAGCAGCAACGAGGAGGTTTATTGAAGCCCAATGAAATAAGGCTCGGCACCCTCGCCCTGACGTCCGTCTTCCCCCGAGGGGCATGACGTCGGCCCGGGTATGTGGGCCCGTCACTGGACCTGTTGGCTCAATAACGGAGTCCCCGCTGCCGCTAACCGGCGATTAAGATAGGAACGCGGCTGTTGCCCGTCAACGGTTTTTCGCACGGAGGATACGCATGCGCGCGACCCTCGTCGCGGCCGTGATCAGCCTGTTGCTCTGGGCCTTTCTGCTCGCGACGGCGCCTCCGAGCGGCTGGCTGCATCTTCCCCTGGCCATCGGCACCACACTCCTGGTCCGATGGATCGCGCTCCGAGGGTGACCAGCTCAGATCTCCCAGTTGGACAGCACCAGCCCGGATCGCGAGCCGGTGTTGGTGAAGCCGCGCAGAATCATCCGCAGGTCGGTCCAATGCACGCGGAAGCCACGCTCGACCAGCCGCAGGTAGGCGTCCGCGAACGCGCTCTGACACCGTAGCGCCAGCCGCCGCACCCGCTCGCGCTGCGCGCAGTGCTGCACCGCGTCCACCACCTGCTCCATGTCGTCGAGCGAGGCGGCGGCCAGCTTGAGGATTCGGACTTCGTCCTTCGGGCGGCCGGCGGCCAGGGGCGCCGAATGCCAGAGCGCGAACGCGGCAAGTCGGCCCTCGCGTCGCACCAGACTCGTGTCGCCGACCCGGAGCTCGTGGGTCAACGCGAGCTCGCGGGTGAAGTCGAGCCCGGGTGCGAGGCGGTCGGCCAGCGCGCGGCACTCGGCCAGCACCGCTCCGACCCGATCGCCGGCGGTGGAGAGGAGCTCGCCGGGTTCTGCATTCCGCCGCCCCACATCGCGCACGAGCGTGATCGTCAGATGTCCCGGCATGAAGCCGAGCCGGCTGTAGAAGCCGATGTTGTCGACCGTGCGGGGCATCGTCTCGAGTCCGATCGTGAGGGCGCCCTGGGATTTCAGCCAGTCGATGCCGGCCTGCACCATGGTCGAGCCGAGGCCTTCGTTCTGGCGATCGGGTCGCACGGCGATCGGGCCCATCCACCCTTCGGTGCCTGACCGGTGCACCATGTTGAAGCCGGCGAGCTGCCCGTCAGTGTCCCGCCAGACCATCGCGCCGTCACCCGCGTCCTCGATCGCGTAGCGCCAGATGGCCGGGTTGAGCTGGGGCACGCGGACCCCCACCAGTCCATCGCGGCTGTACCGGTCCGTGAACGCCTCGGCGAAGACCCGGTTGAGCGGCTCCACGTCGCGCATCGTGGCGCGGCCGGGCCCCCGGATGCTCCGGTCAGGCCGCCACATCGTGATCCCCCGCGTCGTCGTCCCGCACGGTGGCGACGCCCCGGGCGACGTCGTACCCCACACGGATGACACGGTCGAAGCCGTCCCGTACCGAATCGATGTGGGTGATCAGGATCACCTGCGGGAAGCGGTCGGCGAGACTCCGCAGAAGTTCGACCACGGCGGTCCGGCGGTCGTCGTCCAGCGAGCCGAAAATCTCGTCCAGGACCAGCAGCGATAGCGGCTGGCCGGCGCGCTCCGCGATCATCTGGCTGATGGCCAGACGCAACGCGAGGTTCGCCACGTCCTCCTCGCCGCCGGAAATGACGGTCTTGGGATCGCCGTCGTCGAGCAGCGTCGCGACGTAGTCGTCGTCCAGCTCGAGCTGCGAGTAGCGACCGCGGGTGAGGTCGGCCAGGAACCCGGATGCGAGATCGGAGAGGTCCGGCCGGAGGTATGCGTTGAGCTCGGTGCGCAGATCCGCCAGCGCCCGGTCGAGTTCCTGGTGCAGCGCCACCTCACTCGCGGTGCGCTGGGCCTCTGCCTCGCGTGAGGCGCGCTCCGCGCGTCGCCGCGCCACGGCGCTCAATCCCTCCGCCGCGGCCGCGGCCTCCGCCCGAGCGGCAACTAGCGCCAGCTCCGCCTCTCGACGCCCGCGATCGGCGGCTTGCTCGGCGTCGCGCGACTCGCGATAGGCCGCCTCGTCGTAATCGAGGCCGGCCACGCGCCGCCGCAGGTCGGCGGCCGCCGCCTCCGCCACCTGCAACGCGGTCACGGCTTCGGCGTGCTCCGCCGCGATTGCGTCGGCCCGCTCGGCGGCGAGCCGGTGCCGCTCCGCTTGCAACATCAACGGCTCGAGCCCGCGGATCTCACGTTCGAGGTCGTCATAGCGAGACTGATCGTGAGCCGACGGCAGCCTCGCCAACTCGGCTTCCAGTCCTTCGGCCCGGGCGGCGAGCTTCGCGGCATCGCGCTCGAGCGTGCCACCGTCGTGCACCTGCTGGGTGACTCGCACCAGCTCGGCGTTGGCCTCGTTGAGGCCCGCTTCCAGCGCGAGCCGCGTCCGCTCAGCGTCCAGCACTTCCGGCGGCTCTGCCTGGAGCTGCTCGATGCGTTGCTTGTAGAAGTTCCCGTTGAACAGCACGTCCTCGAGTTGTCGGTCGAGTACCTCGAGCACGTTGGCAAACTCGCCGCCCAATGGACGTGCGCAGGTGGGACAGACGCCATCGGGACCAGCCTGCACCAGCCGGTCGCGCTGTTCCTTGAGATCGCGATATTGGTCCAGCAGCCCCTGCCGCTTGGTGCGGGCATCCTGAGCATCGCGGACCCATACCGTCCGCCGCTCCTCCGCGTCCAGCACACTCGCCGTGTGCTCGGCGCGGACATCGGCGACACGGCGTTCGGCAGCTTTCACGGCCGCACGCGTCGGCACCTCGGCCAGCCGCTCCTGGATCCGGACCAGATTCGCCCGAAGCTCGTCGAGCTGGGCGGCCATGGCCTGGCGGGCGGCGAAGCCCTCGGCTTGCTGCCGCAGCCGGTCGGCCTCCTCGCGGAGCGAGGGCAATGGCTCCAGCCGTTGCCACAACCCGTCGAGTTGAGCCCGGGCGCTGGTAGCCTCGGCCAACTGTCCCGCCAGTCGTGCGGCCCGCTCGGCGGCGGCAGCGGCGTCATGTTCCGCTACCCGCAGCTCGTTCTCCAGCGCGAGCGCGGTCTCCCGCAGTTGCTGGAGCCGTTCCCACCGAGGCCGATGCTCGGCCAGGGTAGCCGATGTCTTCGCGAAGCGGGTGGAGGCGATCGCCTCGGCGGCCTGGGCCCCAGACAGCCGAGCCCGCGCCCGGGTGTCTTCTTCCTCCAACTCGGCGGGGTCGGGCAGTCCGGCGCGCAACGCCTCCAGGCGCGCGCGCAGCGCGGACCGCTTCTCTTTGAGCCGCTCCTGCGCGGCGCGGATCCGCTCGTAACCCAGCACCCGCGACAGGAAGTGCGCCCGCTCCGGAGCCGTCATCGCGGCCATCACCGCGAGTTCCTTCTGGCCGGTGAAATAGGTGTTGAAGAACTCGTCCCGCGTCATGCCCAGGAGCCGGGTGATCCGTTCGGTCACAGCCCCCAGACTGATCGCGATGGGCGCTGGCTCGCCATCCTGATACAGCTCCGCCGTGGTGAGCCCGCGCACCACGCGGTATTCGTGCGCCCCGAGCGTGAAGTCGAGCTCCACTTCGACCTTCGCCCGTGGGCCGGCGCCGCGCCGTCGGATCGTTTCCCGGTTGCCGCGAGCCGCGGGCATGCCGTACATCGCCCAGGCGATCGCCTCCAGCAGGGTGGTCTTCCCCGCTCCGTTCGGGCCGATGATGCCGGTGAGGCCGGTGCCGAACTCGATGTCGGTCAGCTCGTGCTGGCGAAAGTTGACGAGCCGGAGGCGGTGAATGCGCATCAGCCCGCCCCGGCAGCGTCCCGTTCCAGGGCGTCGATCAGCTCGCCTCCCGCCCGCACGAACGCGGCACGATCGATCTCGGCCGGCAGCGGGCGACGCTCCAGATAGTCGCGCACCAGCTGGGGCAGCGTCTGCCGCCGTCCCGGCGCGCCGACACCCACCGTGCGTCCGAGCTCGGGACGGCGGACGTCGAGATTGAAGTGAAGCGCCTGTGCCTTCCAGCCGCGAATCGCCGCGTGATCCAGCGAACGGGCGACGTGGCGCGGCACGTCGTATACCCGAAGGCGAAGGATCTGATCCGCGATGCCTCCGGGAACGGCCGCGAGGCGGCGGTTGATCTCGGCGTCTATGGCGGCGGCATCCAGATGCTCGCCGCGGACCGGCTCGAGGTCGAGCACCCGGCGGGCGGCGGGAACCGCGGCCAGCTTGGCCGCGCCGCTGTCCACGTCCACCAGCAGCCATCCCTTCCCCTGCACGCCGAAGGCGGCCTCGTCGGCCAGCTCGCCCCAGAGATTGGAGCTGACATACTCCAGCGCGCCGGCGTACCACGCCCGCGGGCCGACCTGGTGCCGCACGTGATAGTGGCCCAGGGCCACGTAGCTCCACTGGTCCAACCCAAGCTCGGCGCGGGAAAGCGGCGCGCCACCGTACTCGAGGGCGGCGCGGTGCCCGGGGATGACGCCTTCCACTTCGCCATGCACCACCAGCACCTGGCGGCGCGCGCTGCCCTCCGGTCTGAGGATGGGGCGTTCATCACCCATGAGGGCCGCGTGGGGCACGGCGAGCACGCTGAAGTCGAGCGGCGGATAGACGAAGCGGCGCGCGTCGTCGGTTGCGACGTCCACACCGAGCTCGGCGTACAGGCGGAGGATCGAACCGGTCTCGCTGGACCGGGGGGTGTCGTGGTTTCCAGCGATGAGAACGATCGGGGCAGCCGGCAACGCCTCGCGGAGCCGCTGAAACTGGCGGAACGCGAACACGATTGCCGCGTTGGTGGGCCGCACGCTATGAAAGAGGTCGCCGGCGACGACCACCGCCTCGGGCCGGGCGGCGATCACCCCGTCCACGGCGGCGCGAAACGCGTTGGCCACATCGGCCTCGCGCTGGTTGATCCCGGCCTTGGTCTGGCGGTGGTACTGGCGAACGCCCAAGTGGGGGTCGGCGATGTGGGCGAGCTTCACGGGGTGAAATGTCGCGCCAGTCGAGACGTTTTCAAGGGTTCCGCGCCACCCCCGACAGCGTTCGCAGCTGACCCCGTACCAGCTCGGCCGCTCCATCCATCCCCTGGGCGCCGAGCAGGAGCACCAGCTCGTCGGGCCGGCACCCATCGAGGATGCGGTGCACCGCCGCCGCCAGGGTGGGCTCGAAGACGTAGGGTGTCCCCGCCCGATCCAGGACCTCGACCACCACCGCGCGCTCGTCGTCGCTCACGCGGTTGGCGCCGCTGGCCGCGTCCGCACTGGCCGTCACCACCAGCCGGACTGGTGCCGCACGACTCAGGCGAGCCATCTGTTCGGCCAATGTCGCTGCGAGCTGCCGGTTGATGGTCACGCCCCTGCCGCCGCGGATGCCGAACGCGACTCGCAGGCCGTGGCGCCCGAGCCGTTGGACGCTGTCGAACACGGCCCGCAGGCTGCGTGGATTGCCCACGGTATCATCGATGACCAGCGGACGGCCGGGCCAGACCACTTCCATCCGGCGTCGGAGCGGCGGGGGCGACTCGAAGGCAGCGCAGATGGCGTCGGGCTCCACGCCAAGCAGGAGCGCAGCGGTCGCCGCGAGAGCCGCGTTCGCGAGCTGGTGACGCCCCAGGAGCGGCAGCGCGATCGGCAGCGCGGTGGGGGCAACCATGAGCCCGCCGGGGCCGCGGAGCTCCCGCGCGACCGCGAGGATGAACGACACGCCATTGAGGTGGTATTGCACGGAACCGATCGTTACCGGCGCGGCGTCCGTGCCGCCCAGCCCGACCGCGACGCCGCGCTCGCCCGCGCGGCTCGCGACCCGCGCATCGCCCGAAGCGTGCACCAGCGGCGCACCGCGCGCGAGGAGATCCACGAACCGCAGCTTGGTCTCGACGTAGTGCTCGGCGGTCGGATGGTACTCGAGATGTTCGTCGGGAACGAGGTTGGTGAAAATCCCCAGCGCGAACTCGAGCGCGCCCACCCGCTCCTGGAGAATGCCGTGCGACGTCACCTCCATCACAGCGGTGCCGATGCCTGCCTCCACGAAGCGAGCGAGCGTCGCGTGAATGGAGGGGGCGTCGGGGGTGGTGAGCCGTGCGGTGCGACCCACCGTGCCCGCCCGGGGCACGCCCTGCCGGACACCCAGAGACCCCAGCGCGCCGACGCTGGCGCCGGCGGCGGCGAGGGCAGTCTCGAGCAGCAGCGAGGTCGAGGTCTTGCCCAGCGTGCCCGTGATCCCGATCAACCGGAGCCGGCGGGCGGGATGCCCGTGAAACGCGGCGGCCACGGGCGCGACCGCCCGGCGTGGATCGCGCACGACGATGGTTGGCACCGATCGGACCGCCTCGTGCGTCATCACGGCGCGGGCGCCGCGCCCAACAGCGTCAGTGATGTAGCGAAACCCGTCATCCCGGGTGCCAGGCAGCGCCATGAACAGGTCGCCCGCCCGGACCGCCCGGGAATCCACCGCGAGGCCGGTGATGTCGACGTCTTCCCCGGCGACCGCTCCGCCCACCGCGCGCGCGAGTTCGCTGAGCCGTTTCACGCCGTTCACGGCGCAGTCAACTGCGCGCGGCGATACAATCCAAGGTGCTGGCAGAGCCGGACCCCGCCCCAGAAAATCCCCAGCACCATCAACAGGTAGCCGACGTACGGCGTCCATCGCTGGCCCAGCGCCGCGGGTGGCACCAGCGTCAGCAGCCAGTACGTCGTCCCCCACACGGCCCCTGCCACCCCAACCCTGCCCAGACGCAGGAGAGTGGGTGCGGCGTCCCGCGGCAGATCCCCGAGCATCATGCGGGCGACGTATAGACCGCCAAGTCCCCCCGCGCTCGCGGGGTATGTGTGCGACAAGGCGAACAGCGCGGCCAGCGGAAGCACGGCGAGGACCAGCGGCCACAGCGGGGAACGAAAGTACCAGGGCGGGCGAAGCACACCGCGCCGGAGCGCGCCGACTACCAGGAGTCCGACGACGGCGCCACCGGCGACATCGGCCAGAAAGTGCCGACCGAGATACAGGCGCGATATCACCATCAGCAGGATGACCGTCGTGGCCAGCGCCACCATACGGGACGACCGCGAGACGAGACCCACGCCACCCCAGAACGCCGCCGTCGTGCTCACTGCGCTCGATGGGAACCCGAACGAGGGATGAAACCGTGACCGCACCGCCTCGACGGCCGCGGTCTGCGGCAGATCAAAGAGTCCGATGCCACCCGCGGCGATGAAGGGTGTATCGTTCGTCGTTCCTTCCAACATCAGGCTCACCCGATGATCCACGTCCGCCGGCCGGGGCAACCGGGCCACGCCCTTGATGAGACCGGTGATGAGTTCGGTCCAAAGGACGGCCTCGGCGAGCACCATTCCGGCGCGGAGGTTAACCCCAAAGGCGGCGATGATCACGAGCCCGGCGAGCACATCGGGGTACGCCGTGCGGCTCACCGCCGTCATGACCGCCGTGAGCCAATCGCTCGCCAGCGACTGCAGGAAGAGAATCGGCTCGGTTTGAAACAACGGCCGGGACTACCGCTCGTACGGGTCGTCGGAGGTGCGCACGGCGGGGACGCCGCGCCGCACCGCGACTATTTCGCCGTCCACCCGGCGGCCGAGGGCGGCGCGGAAGAATGCCAGGGGATCGCCGGGGCGCTCGCGGCGAGTGGCGGCGACCGCGCGGCGGACGTCGGCTTCCTGCCGGCCGTCTACCAACTCACGGACTGGATCGAGCGGGATTCGTCGGTCGAGGGTCCTGAGCTGCCGGGCCACCGCGTCGGCGAACGCGAGATCCGGCACCGGCGGGAAACGCTCCACCCCATCGCGCCCGCTCAACACGGCCGGCCGGGGAAAGCGCACGAAGATCGGCTGGGTGTAATGGGGATGACGCACCATCAGCTCGCCCTTGGGTAGCGTCGCCAGCTTGCTTCGTGTCGCGCCCGAAAGAGTGGAGTACCCCGGCGTGGCGAGCTCATCCATATCCATCCGACCGAAGATGGCGGTGCCCGCGTTGCCGGTGACTCGGCGGAACACCTGCGAGCGGAACTGCTGGGCGGAGAAGAGCACCAGCCCGAGATATCGGCCGCGCTCGGACAGGTCGGTGAGCATCCGCCGCACGTAAGTGTCGGCGCCGTCGCTCGGGGCGTACTTGTTGAGCTCGTCCACGAACACCACGACGTGGTCCACACCCAGGTCCCGGCGCTCGAGATGTTCCCGGAGCGTGGAGACCACCCGAGCGAACACCAGGTCCTGGGCCAGCGGGTCGAGTCCGGCGACGTCGATTGCGTAGACCGTCCGATCGGTGAACCGCCCCCACGGCAGGTCGTTGGCGACCCCGTCGTCGGTGACGAGCCCCTTAGAGCGAGTCGAGATATTCCCGAGCCGGTTCCGCACCTTGCGAATGGTGGCGAGGTGATGCGTGCGCCACACCTCCCCGCCCTTCGCCAGCGATTCCATGAAGTCGAAGATCGCGCGGAAGAACTCCTCCAGATCGGCGAAGTTCTGAACCCGGAACGGCGTGCGGCGAAGCATCTCGTCCTGATATTCACGGCCTACCACCCGCTCGGCCAGAAAGTCGATGAATGCATCCGCCTTGGCGTCGATGTCATCGCGGTTGAGCACCACCTCGGCAAAATCGAGCACTTCGCGGAGACCCCACACCAGGGGCTCGGTGCGCTCGGCCAGGGCCTCGTGCGTCCGCAGGGTATTGAGGTTCACACCGTCCGCCTTGAACGGCGCGAAGTACCGGACGTCGCGGAATGGCTCGGGCGTGAGGCCGAGCCGCACGTACAACCGGCGATCCTCGTCCGTGATCTCGCCCGGCTGATCGAGGAAGCACAGATCGGGGCCTTTCACGTTGAGGCAGACGGCCGCGATCGAGCCTTTGTGGCCGGGAAACTTCTGGAAGATGCTGCCGAGCAGGAACGCGATGGCGCTGGTCTTGGTGGCGAGGCCGGACACACCACTGATGTTGAGGTGGGCGGCCTCCGGCCCGAGGAGAAAGTCGCAGTCGAGGTAGACCGGCGCCTCGAGGCCGCCGGCCGCGTAGACCCCGACAGGAATGCCCGTGGAACGGTCCGAACCGGTGAAGGCGTCCATCCGGAGCGCTCGCGCAACGTCGAGGTCACCGGCCAGGTAGACCGCTGCGACCGGAACCGGCTGGAGCGGCTCCTCGGGTATCTGCCGCAGGACCGCCGCGAGAAACAGCCGGGTCTGCACCGCCGACGCCGTCTCCGGATTGGAGGCGTACACGACCCCGTCGGTCACGACCGCGTATACCGTGCGCCCGTCGCCTTCCACCCGCACCAGTGTCCCGATGCCGACCACGCCGTCTCGCTCGGTGCGGAAATAGAACTGGTGGGGTGTGGACGGCTTCAGCTCGGTCGCCACAACCCGGCCGACGGGAGTGCCCTGCGGGTTCATACCCGAAAATACGTCCGAGCGCTGCAGACTGCCTAGAAAGTGGGCGGATGCGACCCGGAAGCCATTGCGGCGGCGCAACATGAGGGTGCTACCCGCGGCATTGAATTTGCCCGTTCGACCGCGGACCCCTGACGCCGATGTCACCGACGCTGCCCCCCGCCCGCGATGCAGTCGCGGCCGGCCCGAACTCTCCGCCCGATCGCCGGCTCCTCCGCCGTTCGCTCGAGTTCGTCCGGCCGCATCTCAGAACGCTCGCGGGCGTTCTGTTGCTTGCCCTCCTGCTCTCCAGCCTCAGCGCCATCGATCCGCTGATCATGAAGATCCTGTTCGACCTGCTCGGCGAGGGCGGCGATCTCCGGGTGTTCGGGCTGGCGATCGGCGCGCTGCTGCTTGCCGAGCTCGGACGCAGCGGGCTGACGGCCTGGCTCGGCACGAGTAGCTGGGACCTCCGACTCAAGGTCGAGTACGCGGTGCGGGAGCGGATCACCGCGAAGCTCAACTCGCTGCCGGTGGCGTACCACCAGCGCGAAGGCGTGGGCGGGCTGATGAACCGGGTGAACCAGGCCGTGAGCGGGTTCGTCGCTGCGTTCAGCGAGCTGGGATTCAACGTGCTGCCGGTCATCCTGTATCTCGGCATCTCGCTGGGTGCGATGTGGCGCCTGGACTGGAGGCTCACGCTCGCCGTCATCGTGTTCACCCCCCTGCCTGCGGTGATCGGCGCACGCGCGGCCCCGGAACAGACCCAGCGCGAGCGCCGTCTGGTCGAACGATGGAGCTCGGTGTACTCGCGGTTCAACGAGGTCCTGAGCGGCATCGCCACGGTGAAGAGCTGCGCGATGGAAGAGGCCGAGCAGCGGCGGTTCCTCGACGGGGTGCGGGAAGGGCTGGACATCGTCCGCAAGGGCGCGCGCACCGATAATCGAAACGGCGCCCTCCGCTCGCTGGCCAGCACCATGGCGCGGATCGCCGCGCTCGGCCTGGGCGGGTGGCTGGTGTGGCACGGCGAGATCACGCTGGGAACGCTGGTGGCATTCCTGGGCTACATCGGCGGCCTGTTCGGACCGGTGCAGGGGCTCACCAGCACCTATCAGACGATCCGGAAGGCCACCGTCGCGCTGGAAACCATCTACGGCATCCTCGACGCCGAGGACACCGTCGCCGACCCGCCGGGCGCGGTCGAGGCGCGGCCGCTCCGCGGCGAGGTCAAGTTCGAGGCCGTGACGTTCGCCTACCGGGCCGGTACCAAGGTGCTGGAGGATCTATCGCTCACGATCCGACCCGGCGAGACGGTGGCCCTCGTGGGGCCGAGCGGGAGCGGTAAGAGCACGCTGGTCGCGTTGCTCCAACGGCTCTATGCGCCGACCAGCGGGCGCATTCTGGTGGACGGAATCGACATTCGCGGATTGGCGCAACGGTCGTTCCGCAAGCAGCTCGGCGTTGTCCTCCAGGATCCACACCTGTTCAATGACACCGTCCACGCCAACATCGCGTACGCCCGGCCCGACGCGACCCGCGACGAGGTGATCGCGGCGGCGAAGGCCGCGCACGCGCACGAGTTCATCGAGGGCTTGCCCGACGGCTACGACACCCTCGTGAAGGAGCGCGGCAGCCGCCTCTCGGGCGGGCAACGGCAGCGGCTGGCCATCGCCCGCGCACTGCTCAAGGACCCGCCGGTGCTGATCTTCGACGAACCGACGTCGGCGCTCGACACCGATTCCGAAGGCGCGATCAAGGCGGCGCTCCGCACCCTCGTCCACGGACGGACGTCGATCATCGTGGCGCACCGGTTGTCCACCGTGGCCGATGCGGATCGCATCGTCGTGCTGCGCGACGGTCGGATTGTGGAGATGGGAACGCATGAGGAGCTGCTGGCCCGGGGCGAGCACTATGCCCGCATGGTGCGACAGCAATCGAAGGGCTACCTGGATCAGCGGGCGGCGTAGCGAACGGCTATCCCAATTCCTCCTCCGCGGGAAACGGCGGCACGTCGGTCAGCCAGAATCCAGCCAGATCGCCCTTCCGGTCCACTTCGATCAACAGATGATCAGCCACCCGGACCAGGTCTGCGTCGCGGCGGGGGCCGACGCGGATATGGAACAGGCTTTCGGACGCGTTGGTGTGCACCGAAAGCGTGGTATCCACCTCGACCGACGCGACGCCGGGGCGCGACGGCCGCTGCGGCAACACGACTCTCCCGTCGGTGAGCGACGATGGGAGATGGAGGTCGGGCACCGAACTCACCTCGGGCCAGACGACGACATCGAGGCCGCAGATAACGCCGTTGTTGACGTCGAGCACCGCTACGGACCCGGCGTCGTCAGCGAGCTCCACCGTGCCGGTGAGCCCGGTCTGCGTGCGGGTGCCCTTGAACGAGCCGGAGAGGATGTCGGTCTCGGGATCCCACCGCCACGCAATGTGCGGCAAGCTCCCGGCGAGCGGCTCGATGCGTGCTTCCATCCGGTGTCCGCGCTCAGGCGGCTCGCGCCGAGGCGAGCGCCTTGGTGAACCGCACGATCCGATCGACGGCGGCTTCCAGATCTTTATCGGATACGGCGTAGCTGAGCCGCACCCAGCGGTCATCGCCGAAGGCGGCACCGGGCACCAGGGCGACACCTTCCTGCTTCATGATGCCCTCGCAGAACGTGGCGCCGGTCACGGGCTCCTTCTCGCGCACGCCGTCCACCCGGAAGAAGAAGTAGAACGCTCCATGGGGCTCGACGAACTCGAGCCCCGGCAGGTCGGCGCGGAAGCGGGAGACCAGCAGGTCGCGACGCCGCCGGAACGCCGCCACCATCCGTTGGACTTCGGCCTCGACCCGCTCGTCGGCAAAGGCGGCCGCCGCCGCGACCTGCGCCGGGTGGTTGGCGCCCGTCGTGGTGTGCGACTGAAGGTTCGCCATCGCCTTCGCGAGATGCGGCGGCGCGAGCGCCCCGCCGATCCGCCAGCCCGTCATCGCGTAAGCCTTGCTCGCCCCGTAGATGATCACGGTGCGCTCGAGTAACTCGTCGGGCAGGTCGAGCATCGATGCGGCGGGTCCGGTTCCATAGTGAATGACCCGGTAGATCTCGTCCGAGATGACCCAGATATCGTGCTTCCGGGCCCACTCGGCGATGGCCTTGAGCTCGGCCAGGGTGTAGACCGACCCGGTGGGATTACACGGCGAGCAGAGGATGAGGCCCTTGGTGCGCTTGGACGATGCGCGGTCGAGATCCTTGACGCCGATCTTGAGCCCCCAGTCGAGCGCGCCGGGCACCATCACCGGCTCGGCGCGCGAAAGGTGCACGATCTGCGGATACGACACCCACGCGGGCGCCGGAATCAGCACCTGATCGGTCTGGCCGAACAGCGTGAAACAGGTGTTGAACAGCGACTGTTTGGAGCCCGAGCTGATCACGATGTTGTCGGGATTCACCGGCCGACCGGCCGAGAGACCGGACATCCGTCGTGCCATGGCAGCACGGAGATCGGCGAGCCCGATGTTGGGCGGATAGCGGGTCAAGCCCTTCTGAATCGCCTGAGTGCCCGCCTGCGCGACCGGCGCCGGCGTGTCGAAATCCGGCTCGCCCACGCTCAAATCCAGCACGTCCTCCCCCGCGGCTCGGCGCCGCTTGGCCTCGTTGCTGATGGCCACGGTTTCGGAGCCCTTGATGTGCTGCATGTTGGGCGAAAGCGGATCGGGCATGGCGGCGACTCGGCGGAGACTG
This sequence comes from Gemmatimonadales bacterium, assembly GCA_035707305.1. Taxonomy (GTDB): domain Bacteria; phylum Gemmatimonadota; class Gemmatimonadetes; order Gemmatimonadales; family GWC2-71-9; genus DASQPE01. Next base: position 2,668 of record DASSUE010000113.1, on the reverse strand, counting down.
TTCACAGGGTGTCGGATTCGTGCGAAAGGTTCCTCCGCCGCTGGGTGATGTCAATGACGGCGAACCGCCCTTGGCGCGCTTCCGGTCCGCCCTTACCTTGGCGCGCATGATCGCCCCGGACATGGAGCGGCTCCAGCTCACCGCGGCCGTCGGTGACGCGCTGGGGGCGCTGGGCTGGACTGCGGATGATGCCCGCGTGCGGGAGGTCGCGCCGACCGCGGCGCGAGGTCACGGCCTCGTCCTTATCACTCCTCCCGCCGCCGCTTACGCCGCGCCGGCGCTGGCGGGCCTCATCAGCCGTCTGGCCAACGAGGGCGGGCGCGCCCTCGTGATCGCCCCCGCCCCGGAACTCGCGGAGTGGGGGGCCTTGACCCACGCCCTGAGCCGGGCCAGCGCGCTGCGAGTCCAGACCGCACATGGCGTGGCGCGGGCGGCCCGACGGCTCAAGGCGGAGTCGCTCGATCTCCTGGTGGCATCGCCAGCCGCCACCGAGGCTCTTCTTTTCCGCGGTGCGCTCAAAGCCGCCAGCCTCCGCGCGGTGGTGGTCGCGGGTCCGGAGCGGTGGGACAGCATCGAGGCGCTGGAGCTGCTGATGGGCGACCTTCCGGCCGACGCGCAGCGTGTCATCATCGCGGCCGACCCGGACGTCGCCGCACGTCTGAGCGAGCGCTATGCCCGGCGTGCACTCGCGCTCGGTGCCCCGCCACCCGATGCCCCGCCTCCCGCACCCGTCGGACCGGTGCGCACGGTCGGCGTCGCCTGGGAGCGCCGCGCCTCCGTGCTGGCGGACCTGCTCGAGGTACTCGATCCCGGATCGCTCACCGTGTGGACCGCCGATCGAAGCCGGCATGCGGCGATCGGCGCGGCATTGCCGGGAGGAGATTCCGCGATCCGGGTCGTCACCGGCGACGTGCCGAAGGCGGAAGTGATCGTGGCGTTCGATCCGCCCGACGTCGAGCGGTTACGGCGGCTGGCGGACGCCGGCGAGGTGGTTCTGCTGGTGCCGCCGGGCACGGAACGGTGGATCGCCCGCATCGCCGGTCCGCGGCGAGCGCTCAGACTGCCGGGGTTGGTGGATGCGGCCGACGCCGCGGCTCGGGCGCGGCGGGCGTTGGTCGTGCGAGCGATCGAGGGCGGCGCCGCGGAGCGCTCACTGCTTGCGCTGGGGCCGCTGCTGGAGCGCTACGATCCCACTGCCGTGGCCGCGGCGCTCTATGATCTCTGGTCCGCGACGAGGCCCGCCACCTCAGCGAGCGCGGCCGCCGACGATGCCGCAGCTGGAGAACCACCCGCTATGGCGCGGGCGGCCGGTTCCGCCAAGGTCTTCGTCGGGGTCGGACGGAAGGACGGGGCGACGCCCAACGATCTGGTCGCGGTGCTGACCAAGGAAGTGCGGGTACCGAAGGATCAAATCGGGCGGATCGAAGTTCGGGACAACTACATGCTGGTGGAGCTGCCCGCCGGAGCGGCGTCGCGCATCGCCGATGCGTTGTCTGGCCGGGAGATTCGGCGCAAGCGGGTGACGGCGAAGCTCGATCGGGGACGGGAGCGTGGAGCACCGCCGGGGAACAAGCGGGAAGGGCCGGAACCGGACAAGAACAGGCGGCAACGCCCGTCACGGTAGTTACGTCAGCGCTTCGCGCTCCTTCCGCCATCAGTTGCCGCACGTTCCCGCCGGTCGGTTCCCGACCTGGACACCAGCTGCTTCAACACACTTCCCGGCCTGAACGCCGCGATAGTCGAGGGAGCGATGGTGATGTCCTTGCCGGTGCGCGGGTCACGCCCCTTCCGGCCAGCCCTGGGCCTCAGCTCGAACTGACCAAAGCCGGCGATCTGCACCCGCCCGCCCTTTTTGAGCTCCCCCGCGATCACCCCGTCTCCTCCGAACAGGCAGTCGACGATCTCGACCGCGCGTCCCTTGGGGATCCCGAGCCGCCGCGCGACGGCTTCGGCCACCTGCTGCTTCGTCACGATCGTGGGCTCGGTGAACGGGCGCACAATATGTCCGTCCGGCGCGGCCGCGGGCAAGCCCGGCGTTAGATTAGCGCGCATGTATCACAGTTCTCGGCCCGGATGGATCGAAGTCGTCGCGGGCGTCATGTTCTCCGGCAAGAGCGAGGAGCTGATCCGGCGCGTCCGGCGCGCAGTTATCGCGCGCCAGCGGGTTCAGGTGTTCAAGTCGCATCTCGACAGCCGGTACGCCGGTCTGTACAGCGTGTCCAGCCATGACGGCGGATCGCTGGACGCTATACCTGTGGACTCGGCGGCGGAGGTGTTTCGCCAGGTCCGGCTCGACAGCGAGCTGGTCGCGGTCGACGAGGTTCAGTTTCTCGATCACGCCATCGTCGAGGTGGCCCGCGCGCTCGCCGATCGAGGAACCCGCGTGGTGCTGGCCGGCGTGGACACCGATTTTCGGGGCGAGCCGTTCGGCCCCATGGGCGATCTGCTCGCTATCGCGGAACGGGTGGACAAGCTGCAGGCGATCTGCGTCGTGTGCGGCGAGCTGGCCACCCGGAACCAGCGGCTGGTGGACGGGCGGCCGGCGCCGTACAGCGCGCCGACCATCATGATCGGTGGTACCGAAAGCTACGAAGCGCGCTGCCGCCGGTGTCATCAGGTGCCAAGGGCGGATGAGGATCAGGGTAGGCTGCTCTGATGCTCCATGTCG
>DASSUE010000112.1:0-4768 GCA_035707305.1 Gemmatimonadales bacterium | reverse complement strand
CGTTCTACGTTCGACTCTTCGAGCTGAATCCCGAGTGCCGCAGCTTGTTCGCCGCCGCCGACATGGCGCAACAGGGCTGCAAGCTCATGCGCATGCTCAACGAGATCGTGGGGCTGCTGGATCAGCCCGAGGCGCTGATCGGCGAAGTGGCCCAGCTGGGCACTCGGCACGCGGCGTACGGCGTGCGCGACAGCGATTGCGGCAGCGTGGGAGCGGCGCTGCTCTGGACGCTCGAACACGAGCTTGGTCCCGCGTTCGATGACGAGACCCGAGCCGCGTGGGCCGAGGCGTATCTGTTGGTTGCGAGGGTGATGCGGCGAGCCATCGGGCGCGCCACGGGAGAGTTCGCCGTGGTGCTAAAGGCCGGGTAATGGACGGGTGAGAGGACGGTGACGCCGCCTCGTAGCGTTGCGGCGGGTTCAGCGCGGTACTCGGCCGCGAGAGTCCAACGAGCGTAGCAACCACTCTCAGGGAGATCACAATGTCGACTCGTGGGTTTTCAACTCGGCGCTGGTGACGTTCGCACTCGCGACTGCGGCGTGCGGCGGCAGTGCCGATGCGACCGGCCCGTCCGGCCCCGGCAATCCGCTCCCGAGCCAGAGCAAGGGCACGCTGGTCATCACGAACGCATCGTCCAACGGGTCGGGATTGTTCATCCGGGTTCGCGCCTGCAACACGAGCGGCTCCTGGAGCGCGGATCTCCTGAGCGATCCCAACAACGGCGCCGGCGCCATCATGTTCGGCGGCGAGACCGGCAGCTGGCAGCTGGACCCTGGTTGCAACGACGTGCGGGTGACCCCGTCCGAGGTTGGCCTGGACTACTTCTATGCCCACGGCGTGCAGCTGACCGCGGGCCAAACCGCAAACGTGACGATCGACGCGTTCCCGCTCGAACCGTAGGACTTCCGCAGCACCCATCCTCTCGGGCTCCCTCCGCACCCCGCCCGGGTCGGCCGCCGGCCGATCCGGGCGCTCGCCTTGCCAGCCGATCGTGCTGGCCGCCACGGTTTCCGCCGCTCGCCGATGCCAGGTGACAGCCGAATGATCGCGACGTGATACCGCCTCGTAGCGTAGGCCCGTGCTCGACGCGCCAAGAACAGCGGTCCACCCACGAGGAGGCAGCGATGTTTCAGGAGATCCGTACGATCCAGCTGGCGATCCGGCGTTACTTCCATTGGACGCTCGCGCTGACCGCGCTGGTCGGAGCGGGATGCGGCGGCGGGGGCGGCGATCTGACCGGACCGACGCCGGGACCGCAGCCTCAGCCACAACCACAGCCACAGCCCCAGCCACAACCGCAGCCGCAGCCGCAGCCGTCGGACGCGCCCTACTTCGTGGGTCGGGCGGTGTTTGCCGTGGATCTCGAGAATCGCTTGCTGCTGTTTGGAACCGAAAGCCCCGATACCCTGGGCCGGCTCGCCACGATTACCGGGGTGAGTAGCGGCCACCGGATCGTCTCCCTCGATTTCCGCCCGGCGGACGGCAAGCTGTACGGCGTCGGTACCGACAGCCGTCTGTATACGATCGACACGCTTACCGCGATCGCGACTGCCGTTGGAGCGCCATTCACCCCGGCCGCCACGGGAACTCATTTCGGCATCGGGTTCGACCCGACCACGGATCAGTTGCGGCTGCACGGCGTCGAGAGCAATCAGAACCTTCGCATCGATCCGGCCAGCGGCCAGATCGGCGGCACCGATGCGGAGCTGGCATTCGCGGCCAACGATCTCTATGCGGGCGAGAACCCCGGCCTCGCCGGCACGGCGTACACCACCGGCGGTGCGCTGTACGGCATCGAAGCGAACCAGGAGATCCTGGTGGCGCTGTCCGATCCCGGCAGCGGCCAGATCACGACGGTGGGCGCTCTGGGTGCGAACACCTCACTCTGTGCCGCGCTCGACATCGCGCCCGACGGCACGGCCTACGCCGTGCTGACCCAACCGGACGGCTCCAAGTTCCACACGGTGGATCTTGTGACCGGAGCGGCATCCCTGGTCGGCACGATCGACATCAGCTCGCCGGTGCAGGGCGTGGCGGTCGTCGACGTGATCGGCCCACAGACCAGCAGCGGACGGCCGGCACTCTCGGCCCGCGCCGTTGGATTCCGCACCGCGGTGGTGGGCACCTCCTGCGGCGATGTCCCAGGGGAGTGACATGCGGTAGGCTCGGCGGCGGGGTAAGCTCACTTGGCTCGCCCCGCCGTTAGCTTTCAATCACCTCTTCCCACGCCAGATGGCCGTATCCGAAGCCGAGGTGATCGGCGCCGCGCTCAGCGACCGCTACGCGATCGCCGAAGTGCTCGGCCACGGATCCTCGGCCACCGTCTTTCTCGCTACCGATCTACGCCATCACCGCCGGGTGGCGCTCAAGGTGCTGTCCACGGCAGCGGGGGAAACGCTGGGGGTCGAGCGGTTCCAACGAGAGATCCTCACCGCGGCCCGGCTGCAGCATCCCAACATCCTCCCGCTCTTCGACTCGGGCACGGCGGCCGGTCGGCTGTGGTACACGATGCCGTTCGTGGAGAGCGGCTCGCTGCGCGATCGGCTGGCCCGCGAACGCCAGTTGAGCGTAGCCGCCACCATTCAGCTGGTGCGGGAGGTGGCGGAGGCGCTCACCTACGCCCACGCCCTCGGAGTCATCCACCGCGACATCAAGCCCGAGAACATCATGCTCTCGGCGGAAGGCCATGCACTGATGGCCGATTTCGGGCTGGCCCGGGCGCTGGAGGATGAGCTCGGCCCGTCCTTCACCGGCGCCGGCATCGTGGTCGGCACGCCGCTCTACATGAGTCCGGAGCAGGCACTGGGTGAGAGCCGGGTGGACGCGAGAGCGGATGTTTACGCTCTCGCGACCGTGGCCTACGAGATGTTGGCGGGGGCAACGCCGTTCGAAGGTGACACCGCGCTGCAGGTCATGTCCCGGCGGGTGGTCGAGCCGCCGCCCTCCGCGCGGCTGCGTCGGCCGAACCTTCCCCGGGGCACCGACGCGGTCCTCATGCGGGCACTCGCTCGGAACCCCGCCGAGCGCTACCCGACAGCGGCCGACTTCGCCACCGCGCTGGCCACCGGCGAGGGAGGGAGAGCGGGCGGTTCTTCCCGCGGGTCGTTCGCCCGGCGCCGGCGGCTCGCGCTTTCGGCGGCCGCCGCTGTGCTCGCCCTTGCGGCCGCGCTCGCCCTGTCCATCGTGCCCCGCCGCGCTGCCCGCCCTGACGTCCCGGTCATCGCCGTGCTGCCGTTCAAGAATCTCGGTGCGGCCGACGATCAGTACTTCGCCGATGGGCTCACCGAGGAGATCACCAGCCGTCTGGCGACCGTGCCCGGGCTGCGCGTCATCTCCCGCACCAGCGCGGACCAGTATCGAAACTCGGGGAAAAAGCTGGGTCAGATCGGCGACGAGCTCGGGGCCTCGCATGTGCTCGAGGGTAGCGTCCGATGGGAGCGCGGCAGAGACGGATCGGGCCCGGCTCCGGGTGACGCCGCAGCTCATCCGGGTAGCCGACGATGGCCACCTGTGGGCCGAGCGGTACGATGCCGAGCCGGTGCGGGCGTTCGAGGTGCAGACCCGGATCGCGGAGCAAGTGACGGCGGCCCTGAACGTGGCCCTCGGGACACCGGAACGTACCGCGATAGCCGTGGGCGGCACCGCCGACGCCGAGGCCTATGATCTCTACCTCCGCGGGAACGACTATCTGACCCGGGGATACGGCCAGACCACCCTGGCGTCCGCGCGCCAGCTCTATGAGCAGGCGGTGGAGCGGGACCCGCGGTTCGCTCTCGCGTTCGCTCGGCTGGCGAACGCGCACATTCAGACCTACTGGTTCGGGCACGACCGGACACCGGCCCGACTCGCGAAGGCGAAAGCGGCGGCGGAATCGGCGGCCGTGCTCGCCCCTCAACTCCCCGAAGCCCACATCGCGCTGGGCAACTACTACTACCGCGGCTTTCGCGACTACGAGCGTGCCCTGCGCCACTTCGAGGCCGCCCGCCGCCAACGGTCCGGCACCGCCGAGCTCGCCGCCGCGATTGCAGCAGTCGAGCGGCGGCGGGGAAACTGGGACGCGGCGATCGCCGGATTTCGTGACGCGTTGCGTTACGACCCCCGGTCCAACATCCGCGCGTTCGACCTGGGCAGTACCCTGGATCTGGTGCGCCAGTTCGACGAAGCGGAACCCGTGCTGGACCGCGCCATCAGCCTGGCTCCCGACTGGCCGCAGCCGTATGCCGAGAAGGCGCAGCTCTTCGTAGCGAGCCGAGGTGATCTGGTCGCAGCCCGCCGCGCGATCGAAGACGCCCTGTCTCGGACCGGCATCGGCCAGCTCGGCCCTTCGCTGGCCAGCAACGACCAGACCATCAGCAGTCTGATCACTTCCGATACGGCCTTCACGCCGATCATCGACGCGTTGACGCTCCCGCAGTTCACCGGCGATACCGTCCGCTACTACTTCATCAAGGCGGAGCACGCGGGGTTCCGCCACCGCCGCGCGCAAGAGCGGGCCTACGCAGATTCGCTCCGCCGGGTGCTCGAGGGACGCCTCCCGACCGACTCCGACGGCGCCTACCACCTCAGCTGGCTCGGCATCGCCTACGCGCTGCTTGGCCGGCCGGCCGACGCGGTGCGGGCCGCCGAGCGGTCGGTCCAGCTGCTTCCCCCATCCCGTGACGCACTGGCCGGCCCCTATGTCGTGGCCGCGCTGGCTCGCACCTACATGCTGGCGGGCATGCCCGACCGGGCCACCGCGACCCTGGCCCCGCTGCTCGAGATCCCATCT
>DASSUE010000111.1:0-6094 GCA_035707305.1 Gemmatimonadales bacterium | reverse complement strand
TGGCGCTCGTTCGGAGAGCAACGCGGTTCCGATCTCCCATTCGTCCGGCTCCCCTTCGATCACCCGCTCTACATCATGTATTCCTCCGGCACGACGGGGCTGCCCAAGTGCATGGTGCACGGCGCCGGCGGCACGCTGCTGCAGCATCTCAAGGAACTGGTGCTGCACACCGATCTCACGCCCAACGATCGAATCTTCTACTTCACCACCTGCGGGTGGATGATGTGGAACTGGCTGGTGTCCAGCCTCGCGGTGGGCGCGACCATTGTGCTCTACGACGGTGCTCCGCTCCTGCCCACGCCGACCGTCCTGTGGGACATGGCGGCGGCGGAACGCGTGACCGTGTTCGGCACCAGCGCCAAGTATCTCGCGTTGGCGGAGAAATCCGGACTGACACCGGCCCGGAGCCACGATCTCGTAGCGCTGCGAGCGATCCTCTCGACCGGTAGTCCGCTCGCCGCTCACAGCTTCGACTACGTCTATCGCGACATCAAGTCCGATGTGCATCTCGCGAGCATCAGCGGCGGAACCGACATCATCTCCTGCTTCGCGCTGGGTAATCCCATCGGGCCGGTGTGGCGTGGCGAGCTGCAGTCGCGGGGGTTGGGAATGGCGGTGGACGTGTTCGGCGACGATGGGCTCCCGGTTCGTCGAGAAACAGGCGAGCTGGTCTGCACCCGGCCGTTCCCGAGCATGCCCACGAGCTTCTGGAACGACCCCGATGGCGCGAAGTATCGGGCCGCGTACTTCGAGGTGTATCCCCGGGTGTGGCGCCACGGCGATTGGGCCCAGCTCACGGACCACGACGGGTTGATCATCGAGGGGCGAAGTGATGCCACACTCAATCCGGGGGGAGTGCGGATCGGGACCGCAGAGATCTACCGGCAGGTGGAGCAGCTGCCCGAGGTGCTCGAAAGCCTGGTAGTGGGCCAGGAATGGGATGGCGACGTGCGAATCGTGCTGTTCGTCCGCCTCTGCGAGGGCCTGGTGCTCGATGAGCCGCTCAGAGATCGAATCCGGCGTCGGATCCGGCAGCACACGAGCCCCCACCACGTGCCCCGGAAGATTTTGCAGGTCACCGACATCCCCCGGACCATAAGCGGCAAGATCACCGAGCTTGCGGTCCGCGAGCTGATCCACGGGCGGCCGGTGCGGAATGTCGAAGCATTAGCTAACCCCGCGTCCCTACAGCAGTTCCGGGAACGGGGCGAATTGGCTACCTGAATCAGGGAGTTTATGGTCTCATTTCGTCTGTGATCCAGGCCCTAGTCCGGCCTTTCCGGCAGATCTAGCTTCGCAGCGTTGTTTCGCCCGATGCGGACCCACACAACTCGAAGCCCGAGGTGTTTGCCATGCGGAAGTTGCTGATGATCGCCGCCTTTGCCGCCTTTGCGGCATGCGCGAAGAACACAGATACCGACGTCGGGGAGACTACCCCCCAGACGGATGAGGCCCCGGCCCCGACGACCGATCAGGGCGACGTGACGACCGACGAGACCACCCCGCCCGCCGACCAGACCGAGCCGTCTGCTGAACCGGCCCCCGCGGAGCCTGCGCCATCTACCGGCTATGAGCCGCAGCCCAGCGCAACCGATACGCTGCCCACCCCTCCGGGTGATTCGGCCGCGACCGAGCGGACCATTCCCGACACATCGACCACCACGACTCCTCCGACCGCGCCGGCGCCGTCTTCGACGACGACCGACACGATGAGCACGCTGCCGGACTCGCTCTAGAGCACGCCCGCTTGACACGGCGGGCGGGGGCGGATCAAATGCTTCGATGCCCTCGCTCGCCGTCATTCGTACCTATCTGGAAATGCTCTCGCCGGGGGATCTCTCCCCCGCGCGCGAGCCTGCCTCAGGTCCGCGAATCGAGCGGGTCGGGCACTGTCCCCCATCCTTCTTTCGCTACCTCTACGCCGCGGTCGGCCGCACCTACCACTGGACCGACCGCCTGACGTGGACCGACGCGCAGATCGGCGAGTATCTCGCGGGCGGGGACGTGACGCTGCACGTGCTCTACGTGGAGCACGCACCGGCAGGATACTACGAGCTGCGCTCGCACGAGGACGGCTCGATCGAGATTGCCTACTTCGGTCTGCTTCCCGAGTACACCGGGCGGGGGCTGGGCGGGTGGATGCTGACGCGCGCGGTGCAGGAGGCCTGGGCCCGGGGGGCGAACCGCGTCTGGCTTCACACCTGTACGCTGGACCATGCCTCCGCGCTGCCCAATTACCGCAAGCGCGGGTTTCGTCCCTTCAAGAGTGAGACCTACGAGGCGCTGGTTGACGGCTGACCGGCGAGTCTATTCCCGGCCGTCGCGCGAGATCTCGCTGGCGTGGGGACGAAACGTGGCATCGCGGTTGAGGCCCAGCCGGTGCTGCGTTGCTGGCGACGACCCGGCCGGCGGCCGGCCTGCCGAGAGCCGGAGCGAGCGTCACTGAGCCGCAGATCGGCCCAGCGGTGGCCCGGCGGCTCGTGGCCCGCCGCCCCGGTACCGGCCGGGCGGTACCAGCCCTTTCTCCGCGACGAACGCCGAGAATCGGTCGGTCCATTAGTCGAACGCTGAGACGAACGCCGCATCTTCCTCGGCGTGCTCCGCCTGGTTCAGACTGTACGGCACACCGGCCCCGGTGGTCGCGTGGCTCCACAGGGCATCGCGGACCTCGATTCCGCTGTACCGGCACTGCCACACGAGCGGCGCGTACGCACCCCGCTCGTTCACGAACGGCTCCGGGTCGGGTTGAAACCAGGCGGGATGGCGCAGGTTGCGCGGGCGGCCATCCGCATCCAACGCGTCGGCGCCCTCGTCTCCTTGGCAGAAGAATCCAGCCGTCCGGCCCTCGAGATGATCCTGGGAAAGTTCCGGCCACTCCGGTGATCGTTCCAGCGCCATTGCGAGCTCGGGATCCTCGTGCCTGATCCGACGCTCGTCGGGATTGCCGCCATTGGCGCACACCGGTCGATCGAACAGGAGCTTGAGGTTGCTCGTAGGGCCGTACCAGTTGAACGGGCCAATGATCGCCCGCGCATCGGCCCGATAGAGGCGGGCGTAGAGGTCCAGATCCCAGAGCAGATCCGGTTCCGACTCGCTGTTCGTCTCGTAGCAGTTGCAGGGCCACACACAGAGCGCCATCGAGGTTGAGACGCAGGCGTTGCAGCCTCTGAATCCGGGGACGTCCGTACACGTTTCCCAGATCTTCCGGATCGATCTCCCAGTATCTGGCAGGCGATCCGCCATTCGGAGCATGGGAGCCGGAGACTTCGAGTCAACACCGGGGCAGTTGTATTGCCGGCGGCCTGTGCCCGCGAGCAGCAGCACCCGCAGGGGTTGTCGGGACCGGGCAGGCGGTGCGAGTCGGATGGGCGCATGCTGTATGAAGCCGGCGGCGCCGAAGCGCCGCCGTGGGGACTGTCACAGATCAGGGCTCGAGCGCGTCCTCGATCGATCCGCTCGGTTTCTTCACGCGGCGCGCAGAGAAGGGCTGGGCGGGGGCGCCTTCGCGCTCGATCGTTCCCTCCATCCGGTCCCCAGTCACCCGGGCTGCGATCCGGAACTCCTCGCTCGGCCGCGAGATCCGGAACATGATGCTGTCGCCGACGATCCGGACCGCGGGAACGGAGACCGTGGCGTTCTCGCCGGCCCAGGAACCGCTGGCCTTCTGGAACCGCTGCTGGAACGTCACCGTGTGCTTTTCGGTCCCCGCACCGGTCTTGAGGTCCCAGCTCCAGTGTCCCCGCACATCGACCGGTATGGTCCAGAAGAAGGCGTTGGTGCCCTCGATCTCCAGCTTCGCATCCGGCTGCCAGTCACCCATTTCGAACGCATGCGAGGCGATGCGTGTGCCCGGCTTGAGGGTCCGGAACAGCGTGGGTCTGAGCTTCACGTTGAGAGAGGGGAGCAGATACAGCGTCACGACGGTCGCAGAGCTGAAGTCGGTCTTGAACAGATTCGCGCGCATGAACCGCACCCGGTCGGTGACGCCCTGGGCCTCAGCGTTGGCGTTCGCCTCTTTGATGCGTGCCGGGTCGATGTCGATACCCATTCCCCGCGCGCCGAACCGCTTGGCCGCGGCGATAGGAATCCGGCCATCGCCGGACCCGAGATCGAACACCACATCGTCGGGCCCCACCGCGGTCAGGCGGAGCATCGCCTCGACCACGTGATGCGGAGTCGGGACGTAGTGCACATCAGGCGTGCGCGTGTCGCTGGTGTCTTGAGCGGCCAGGGTCGCACCGCTCGGCAGGAGCAGCGCAGCGCCGGCCACCAGCCCGCGCGCCGCCGTTCCGAACCTCATGTCGCTTCCTCCCCTTCGAGTTGACGTGACGACCGGGGCTGGCGATGGTCCGCCAGCAGCACCACGCCGCCCACGGCGAGCACGGCCACGCCGGCGAGCGCCCCGATCCCGGTGTAGACCAGACTGGAATAGCAGAGATACGCCGCCGCGGCCGCGAACAACGCGGGAGTCACCGGGTACAGCGGCACCCGAAATCGCCGCGGGGTCTCGGGGTCTCGGCGCCGCAACACGAACAGCGACAGCGCGACCAGAAGCACGAACAGCCAGAACACCGGAGCGGTGTACTCCACCATGGTCTCGAACCCTTTGCGCGCGAGCGTGCCGAACGCCACCAGCCCGAGCGCCACGACCGCCTGCGCCAGCAACGCCACGCGCGGCGTGCCGGTGGCTGGATCCCATCGCGCGAGACCGGAGAACATCCGTACGTCGCGGCCCAGCGCATAGTTTGTGCGCGCGCCGGTGAAGATGGTAGCGTTGGCCGAGGTAAGCGCGGAGATCGCCACGATCACGCTCAGCGCGCGCGCGGCGCCGTCGCCCAGTGAGGGTCGAATTGCGTCCGCCGCCACGGCCTCGGATGCCGCCATGCCGCCCAGGCCGAGCGCTCGGAGATACGCCAGGTTGACCAGGAGGTACAGGCCGGCGATCACGGCGATGCTCAGCACCAGCGCTCGCACGATGGTCCGCTCGCCCTTGAGCTCAGCCGAGAGGTAGGCGGCCTCGTTCCACCCGCCGTAGGTGAGCAGCACGAATACCATGACAAGGCCCACTGCCGTGCTGGTGGCGGCGCTGGCCGCCGGGGCGGGGTCGGCCGCCGGTCCGTTGAGTCCCACCGCAATGATGAAGACCACCCCGGCCACTTCCAGCGCCGTGAGCGCCTTCTGGGTGCCGGCACCCTGGCGCACTCCGGCGATGTTCACCGCCGTGAGCGCGACCACCACCAGCGCGGCGTACCACGCGGCGGACTGCGCACCTAACGGAAACACCCGGGTGGCGTAGTCTCCGAAGACGAACGCGAGGAGCGCGATGGAACCGGTCTGGATCACTGCCAGGCGGCCCCACCCGAGGAAGAACGCCAGTCGGGAGCCGTAGGCCCGGCTCAGGAAATGGTACTCTCCACCCGCGCTGGGGTAGGTGCTGGCGAGCTCGGCGTAGCAGAGGGCGCCGGCCAGCGCCACCATCCCACCGGCCGCCCACGCCAGAAGCACCGCGGTTTCGCTGGAAGCATTCGCCGCGACCAGAGACGGAGCCCGGAAGATGCCAGCGCCGACCACGATGCCGACGATCATCGCCACGGCGTCGGCGAGGCCGAGAATCCGGGCGGGATGGGCCGCTGCGCCGGCCGGTCCGGCCTGTGGCGGGCCGCTCATGCGAGCTCCTATGGACGGGTGAACGGTGCGGAGAGGGCTTGCCTCGCCCGCGGGGACGTTAGCAATCTACGGGCGCATGGCCAACCTGCATCACACCGACGCCGTCATCACCCCCGAGGCCGACGATGCGAACGCGATACGAGGAGATCTTCGACCGCAATCGCGCCTGGGTGCGGGAAACCGTGGCGAGCGACCCGACCTACTTCGAGCGCCTGTCGGAGAAGCAGGAGCCGCATTTCTTGTTCATCGGCTGCTCCGACAGCCGGGTGCCGGCCAACGTGATTACCGGCACCGCTCCCGGCGAGATGTTCGTGCACCGGAACATCGCGAACCTGGTGGTGCCGACCGATTTCAACATGCTGAGCGTGGTGCAGTTCGCGGTGGACGTCCTCGGCGTGCACGACGTCATCGTATGCGGACACAAGGG
>DASSUE010000110.1:0-11094 GCA_035707305.1 Gemmatimonadales bacterium | reverse complement strand
CTCGAGTTGAGGCCTCGCCCGAGCCCGCCTCGGCGCAGGCTGGTGGAAAAAATCAGGCGAAGACACTAAAGTGCGGGGAGTGTGGTACGCTGAACCGGCCGACCGAATGGTACTGTGAGCGCTGCGGCGCCGAGTTGGCAGCCCTGTGAAGCACCGAGTTGAAGCTTGCTGTGAGCTGTGCGCTGTATGTTGTTGTAAGGCAGATTCTTAGCTTGCAGGCTTCAGGCCCCGCGTGAGCGGGGCCGGAAACGAATCGGGCCGCCGATCGGAGATCGGCGGCCCGATTCGCTTTTTCGCTGTTCTCGCGACGATCAGCTCTTGCCCTTGGCTGCCTTGGCGAGTCGACTTTTCTGGCGGGCGGCAGCATTGGGATGGATCAGCCGTTTGCGCCCGGAGCGGTCGAGCAGCTTGGTTGCGGCCGCATACGCCGTGCCGGCCTCCGCCTTCGAGCCCGCGGCCCGCACTTTCTTGAGCGCGGTGCGGAGTTGGCTGCGCTGGGTGCGGTTTCGCGCGGCACGGTGGCGAGACTGACGCATCTGCTTCTTGGCGGACTTGGTGCGCGGCACGGACGACCTCTCGTAGCTCAAGGACGGTCTGGACCCAGGGTCCAGCTGGGAATTCGGGAGGCGAAGGTTACCGGCTCAGCCACCCAAGGTCAAGCTGCGCCACATTTTGACTAGACGGGCGGCGTCTGAGTACAATTCGCGCGGTCTTCGCCAGGACGCCGTCGCTGCTCCAGGACTTCATCCTTCTTCTCCCGGTATTGGTCTTTTCCGTCGTGGCGCACGAATATGCCCACGGCGCGGCTGCGTTCAGGCAGGGCGACGACACGGCCTACATGCTTGGCCGCCTCACTTTCAATCCACTGCCGCACGTCGATCCCTGGATGAGCGTGGTTATGCCCGCGCTGCTCTGGTTTCTGTCCAAGGGCTCGTTCGTCTTTGGAGCAGCGAGGCCGGTCCCGATCAATCCGCGGAAGTTCCGCCATTATCGCCGGGGCGACATCATCGTCTCCAGCGCAGGCGTGATCACCAACTTCGCGATCGCGCTGGGGTGCGCGGTGGCGTTCGTGCTGATCGGGCTGGGCGCTCCCCTGCTCGGGCCCGCGCTCGCCCTCGCGGATACGGCGCAACGGATGATGATGCTCGGGATCCAGCTCAACCTGTTTCTCTGCTTCTTCAATCTGATCCCGATTCCGCCGCTGGACGGATCGCGGCTGCTGTACCACCTGCTGCCCCCCGCCTGGGGGGCGCAGTACCGAGCGCTGGACCGCTTCGGGTTCCTGCTCGTGCTGGCCCTCGTCATGCTCGCGCCCGGCCTTCTCGCGGTGCTGCTCACTCCGGCCAGCTTCATGGGGCTTCACCTGATCACGCTGGTTCGCCCCTACGCAGTCGGCGACGGCTGGAACATCTTTCAGACATGACTGTCCGCGAGGTCCCGGCTCCTCCGTTGACCATCGGCGCGGAACCCGGCTTCGTCGTTCAGCTGGACGCGTTCGCGGGCCCGCTCGATCTGCTGCTCCATCTGCTGCGCGAGGAGCAAATCGAGATCGCCGACATACCGATCGCCCGTATCTGCGACCAATTTCTGCTGGCGATCCACGAGCTGGGTCTGAACCAGGCGGCGGACTATCTGGAGATGGCGAGCCGGCTGGTTCGGCTCAAGGCGCAGCTCCTGCTGCCGCGCAATCTGGACGACGAAGGCTGGGAGGACCCCCGCGCCGAATTGGTGCGTCGGCTGCTCGAATATCAGCAGATCCGCGAGGTGGCGATCTGGATGGGACGGGCGGCCGGGCGCCGGGCGGAGCGGTTCGCTCGCGGCTACCTGCCCGCCCCGCCGGAGCTGCCGCCGCCGCCGCTGTCGCTGGACCTGCTGGAGCTGCTCCAGGCGGTGGAACGGGTCATCGCGGCGATCCCGTCGCCGGTCTTGCACCGCGTGATCGCGCGGCCGCTCGATGTCGAGGGCGCCATGCGACGGGTCGTCTGGCTGCTGGAGAACCGTGACACAATCGGATGGCGCGAGGCCGTGGGCGAGACACCCACCATCGCCGACGTGCTGTCCACTCTCCTCGCGCTGCTCGAGCTTGCCAGGCGCGGCAGCGTCCACCTCGTGCAACCGGCGCCGTTTGCGCCGATGGTGATCGCCCGTGACCCCGCTAGCGCAACTACTTGAAGCCGCGCTGTTCTCCGCCGCACGGCCGCTGACGGTCGAAGAGCTGGGCACCCTCGATCCGGAGGCTACCCTGGCCGACGTACGTGCCGCGCTGGAGCAGCTGCGCGAGCATTACGAGTTCGAGCCGCACGGCATCGAGCTGGCCGAGATCGCCGGGGGCTATCAGATGCTTAGCCGGCCGCAGTACGCGGCGGCCATTGAACGGGCGCAGTTCTCCCAGCGCACCTCCAAGCTCACGACGGCCGCGCTGGAAACCCTCGCGGTGATCGCCTATCGGCAGCCGGTCGGTCGCGCAGAGGTGGAGGAGATCCGCGGTGTGTCCGCCGGCGGTGTGCTCCGAACCCTCCAGGAACGGGGCTTGATCGAGGTTGTTGGCCGCAGCGAGGGCATGGGCCGGCCGCTGCTCTACGGTACCGCACCGCTGTTCCTCGAGCTCCTGGCCCTTCGCGATCTGACCGATTTGCCCAAAGCGGACGAGCTCACCATCGCGCTGCAGCCGCACCGCCCGCAAACCGAGGGCGAGGACGACGCGGCGGCGTACGTGCCGGCCGAGTCGTGAGCGAGATGCGACTCCAGCGCGCCCTCGCGCGCGCCGGAGTGGCGTCGCGTCGAGCGGCTGAAGCGTTGATCGAATCGGGGCGGGTGCGGGTGGACGGCGCGGTGGCGACGCTGGGCATGAAGGTAGACCCCGAGCGTCAGACCATCACCGTCGGCGGGCGGCGCGTCGCGCTCAAGCCGCGCCGGTGGCTCGCCTTTTACAAGCCGCTCGGCGTGGTGACGACAGCGGATGACGAGGCGGGACGACGCACGGTGCTCGACTTCATTCCCGACCCGGCCGGCCTCACCTATGTCGGGCGGCTCGACGTGATGACGACGGGCTTGCTGCTGCTCACCACCGACGGCGAGGCGATTCACCGGCTCACGCATCCGAAGTATCGCGTGCCCCGCCACTATACCGCACTGGTGCACGGCCGCCCGACCGCGGAGGTGCAGCACGCGGTGACCAAACGAGTCTTGGTGGACGGCAGACCGGTGTCCCCCGTCGAGGTGCGGGTGCGCGCCGGGCACGAGGGCCGCAGCATCGTCGACGTGACACTCACTGAGGGCCGCAACCGTATCGTGCGTCGCTGGTGCGAGGCGCTGGGCCTCAAGGTGGAACGTCTTGCCCGGCTGTCGTATGGTCCGGTACGGCTCGGTGATCTAAAGCCGGGCGAATACCGCCCGCTCACGCCGCGCGAGGAGTCGGCGATCTATCGCGCCATCGGAATGAACCTATGACGATCACAGAGACCCCATGTCGGTGAGCGCGCGTCCCGCAGCTCCCGCGGCCGATCCCGTGCCGGTGCAGCGCGTCGTGAAGGAGGTGGCGCGCCGGCTCGTCGGACAAGAGGCGATGGTCGAACGGCTGCTGGTGGGCTTGCTCACCGGAGGCCACGTGCTGCTGGAAGGCGTACCCGGCCTGGCCAAGACGCTCGCGGTGCGCACGCTTGCCCAGATCATTCACGCATCGTTTTCGCGGATCCAGTTCACCCCCGATCTGCTTCCGGCCGACGTCATCGGCACGATGGTGTACGATCAGAAGACCCAGGAATTTCACGTCAAGAAGGGCCCCCTGTTCGCGCACATCATCCTCGCCGACGAGATCAACCGCGCGCCGGCGAAAGTGCAGGCGGCCTTGTTGGAGGCGATGCAGGAGAAACAGGTAACCATCGGCGGAACCACGTTCCGGCTCGAGGAACCGTTTCTCGTGCTGGCGACCCAGAATCCGATCGAAAGCGAGGGAACCTATCCGCTGCCGGAGGCCCAGCTCGACCGCTTCATGCTCAAGGTCAGAGTGGACTACCCCAGCCGCGAGGAGGAGAAGGAAGTGCTTCTCCGCATGAGTTCGGGCCGGGAGATTCCGGTAGAGCGGTTGCTCGAGCCCGCCATCATCCTAGCCGCCCGGAGCGCCATCGCCGACCTCTACATGGACCAGAAGGTGGTGGACTACATCGTGGACCTGGTGCGCGCCACGCGCGAGCCGGCGGGCGTGGGTCTCAAGGACCTGCAGCCCCTCGTCGCCTTCGGTGGCTCTCCTCGCGCATCCATCGCGCTCGCCCAGGCGGCCCGAGCGTACGCGTTTCTGCGCGGCCGGGGATACGTCGTGCCAGAAGATGTCCGGGCGCTGGCCCCCGACGTGCTGCGGCATCGCATCGTGCTCACGTTCGAGGCCGAAGCGGAAAGCCTGAGCACCGACGATGTCGTTGGTCGCGTGCTGGCGGCAGTCAAAGCGCCGTAAGCCCGACAGCCCACGGTCCGAGAAGGCATGGCCTCAGTCTCCCCTGAAATTCTGAAGCAGGTAAAAGCGATCGAGCTCCGCACCCGCGGACTCGTCGGCTCGCTCTTTGCCGGGGAGTATCGCTCCGCGTTTCGAGGGCAGGGGATGGAGTTCGCCGAGGTGCGCACCTACGAGGCGGGGGATGATTTTCGCTCGATTGACTGGAACGTATCCGCCCGCCTGGGGCACCCGTTCGTCAAGACCTTCACGGAAGAGCGGGAGCTCACGGTGTTGCTGGTCGTCGACCGATCCGGATCGCTCGAGGTCGGGGATCCGGTCGCGAAATCCGCCGTCGCCGTGGAGGTCGCCGCCGTGCTCGCCCTGGCCGCGGCGTTTCAGAACGACCGCGTGGGAGCGCTCTTCTTCACCGATGCCGTCGAGCACGTGGTGCGGCCGCAGAAGGGCCGGACGCATGCGCTTCGTGTGATTCGCGACTTGGTGGCGTACAAGCCACGCGCGCGGCGAACCGATCTCGCCGCCGGGCTCAGCTACGCCGGCCGCCTCCTGCGCCACCGCAGCGTAGTGGTGGTCTTGTCCGATTTCCTCGCCGAGGATTGGGAGCGGCCGCTCCGCCGCCTCGCGTCACGCCACGACGTGGTGGTAATCACGGTGGACGATCTCCGCGAGCGGACCTTCCCCGAATCGGGCTGGATCGATCTGATCGATGCCGAAACCGATCAACGGGTGCTGGTGGATACGGGCAACCGGCTGTTCCGGGACCGCATGACTCGGCTGGCCGAGCATCGTCGGGAGCAGCGGCGGCGTGCGCTGGCCGCCTCCGGGGCGGATCACCTCGAGCTCGACACCGCCACCGACTACACCGTCCCGCTGCGACGGCATTTTGCTGCACGGGCTCGCCGGGTGGGACGCAGGTGATCACGCTGTACCTACTGCTCCAGGCGGCCCTGCCATCAGTGGGCGATACGATCTGGGTCCGGCGCGCGGTCGCCGCGCCGGCAGGTTGGACCGTCCGGGCGCCGGAGTGGACCCTCACGGGGGTGGTCGAGCTGCTCGGCCGAGCGCACGTCGTTCGCAGGGGAGACTCAGCCGAGGTGGCGTGGCCGGTCACGGCATGGGCCCCCGGGGAGCATCTCATCACGGTACCCGGACCGGTGCTGCTGCAGCCCAGCGGGATAGAGGATTCCCTTCCGTCGCAACCAATGACCTTCGTGGTTCGCAGCGTTCTGCCGGCGGTGCCACCGGATTCGACCATCAAACCACAGCCCCCCGCGCCCGTGGTACCGACCGTGGAGCGATCGATCGTGCCACTGGCGATCTCGCTCGCAGTGGCTGTGGTGCTGCTGCTCCCGCTCCATTGGTGGTGGCGGCGGCGCGGGCCGGGTATGGCCGTCGCTGCTCCCGAACTGGCGGCTGCCGATCCGCCGGTAGGCCGTTGGGCCGAGGCAGGGGAGGGCAGAGTCGTGCTCGACGCTGCCGTGGAGCGTTTACGGGCCGCCATCGAGACGCGCCGCGGTGATGCGGCCCTGGCCGAGGCAAATTCACTGCTGGATTCCCTCGAGACGGCTCGGTTTGCGGATGAACCGGTTCCCGATGCGGTGGAGCTCTACAACCGCGCGGCGCGCTTGGAGGCGACGCTCGGAACATGACCTTCATGCGCCCATGGCTGTTGCTTCTGCTGTTGACGCTGCCGCTGTGGTGGTGGCGCCGCCGCCGAATCGCGCCGGGGGCCGAGTACAGCAACGTCGGCCTCGCGGCGGCCGTGGCACGGCCGGCCTGGTGGGTGAGGGTGCCGGTGTGGTTGCGTTCGCTGGCGCTGGGAACGTGGATCATCGCCGCGGCCGGACCCCGGATGGGCGGAGACCGCGTGGAGCTTAAGAAGGAAGGCATCGCCATCGTCATCACGATCGACATCTCCAGCAGCATGCTCGCGGAGGACTTCGCCCCGTCCAACCGGCTGGAGGTAGCCAAGCGGCAGGCGATCGCGTTCGTACGCGGGCGGCAGGCCGACCGGATCGGGCTGGTGGCCTTCGCGGGCGAAGCGTTGACCCAAGTGCCGGTGACGCTGGACTACGCGGTCGTGGAGCAGTCGATTCTCGAGATGCGTATCGGCAGTCTGGAGGATGGCACGGCCATCGGAAGCGGGCTCGCCACCGCGGTGAACCGGCTCCGCCGGGCTCCCGACAAATCGAAAGTGGTCCTGCTGCTCACCGACGGCGAGAACAACAAAGGGTTGATCGATCCGCGCACTGCGGCGGCAGCGGCGTCCGCGTTCGGCATCAAGGTCTACACCATCGGTGTGGGCACCGAAGGCGAGGCGCCGATTCCCACCGGACGCAGTCTGGGTGGCGGGTTCCGCTACGAAGTGCTGCCGGTGAAGATCGACGAAGGGCTGCTGCGCGACATCGCGGACCGGACCGGCGGTCGGTATTTCAGGGCGAAGGACAGTGAAGCGCTCAGCCGCATCTTCTCCGAGATCGACCAGCTCGAGAAGACCCCGGTGTCGGTGACGCGGTACACCCAGTTCGACGAGGCTACCCGGCCTTTTGTGCTGATCGGGCTCCTCGCGCTGGGGCTTGAACTGCTGCTCAACGCTACAGTGGTGGTGCGCATACCGTGATCTTCGAAACGCCGCTCTTGCTGGTGTTGACGCCGCTGATCGCCCTTGCGTTCGGCGCCGTGGGCTGGCTTGCCCGGCGCCGCCGTGTCCGGCTCGCCGGCGCCTGGTCGCTCCGGCTCGGTCGCGCGGCGCGGGGCCGGCTCCGGCGAGGCTGGCTCCTCGCCGGCCTGGCGGCACTGTGCGCCGGCGTCGCGCTTGCCGGCCCCCGGGCCGGGCGCGCCCGCGTCACCACCGAAACCCAGTCGCTGAACCTCGTGCTCGCCGTGGACATCAGCCGGTCGATGCTCGCCGAAGACGCTCGGCCCAATCGGCTCCAGCGCGCAGTGCGGGAAGGTCGGCGGCTGGTGCAGGATCTCCAGGGCGACCGCCTCGGCCTGATCGCGTTCGCGGGCCGAAGCTATATCCTCACGCCACTGACTGTGGACGGCGGCGCAGTGCGAATGTACTTGGACGGATTGGACCCCGATCTGGCCAGCGAGGGCGGGAGCAGTCTGGCGTCGGTACTGCAGCA
Source organism: Gemmatimonadales bacterium (assembly GCA_035707305.1). GTDB lineage: Bacteria > Gemmatimonadota > Gemmatimonadetes > Gemmatimonadales > GWC2-71-9 > DASQPE01. Next base: position 3,516 of record DASSUE010000110.1, on the reverse strand, counting down.
GGGCGGGCAGCTACTTGCCGCCGGGGGCGATGGCGCCGACCGGGTGCTGGTGGTGTTCACGGATGGAGAGTCGCACGATTCGCTTCCGGAGGTCATTGCCGCCGCCGAAGCCATCCGCACGAGCGGCGTTCGCCTGGTACTGGTGGCCCAAGGGAGAACCGCCCCCGCGAAGATTCCCATTCGCGACTCGCTGGGAAATCTGATCGAGTACAAGGCCGACGCTCAGGGAGAGCCGGTGCGGACCCAGCGACGCGATGACATCCTCCGCGCGGCGGCGGAGGCAGCGGAAGGCACCATCGTTCCTGCCGAGCTCCCCGATCAGGCCGGCGCGGTGCAGAAGCTCGTCAGCGCGCTCAAGCGAAGCCCCACGTCCGAGACCCGCCTCTCCGATCTGGTGCCGCGGGGCTGGATTCCAGTTTTGGCGGCCATCGGGATCCTGCTCGTGCTCACATTCGCGTCGCCGGGTCCCGCGCTGATCGCGCTGGGCGGCGTTCTGCTCATCTCGTTTGCGAACGCGCCGGCAATGCTCTACGCGCAACGCCCGGCGCCAGGCGACCGCGCCCTCGCCGCCGGCGACGCGGTCGGAGCCGCCCAGGCGTACCTCGCGCGCGCGGGGGTCGGTGACACTCGGGATACGGCGTTCTACAATGCGGGCACGGCCGCGGTTCGCGCCGGCCGATACGAGGTCGCCCGTGGCGCACTCGCGGAGGCCGCGAAATCGCCGGATCCCGGGCTCCGGTATCGGGCGCTCTACAATCTTGGCACCACGGCGCTGATCGAGGCCGCGCGTGACACCGCCCACGCCGAGACGCTGCTGGCGCAGGCGGAGACGCAGCTTCGCGCCGCGCTTCTGCTCCAGCCATCGTCGGCGCGGGCAAAATGGAATCTCGAACTCGCGCTGCGACGGAAGCCACCGAGTGGGGGTGGAGGAGGAGGTGGTGGTGGCGGGGGTGGCGCGGCGCCGCAGCCGGAACCGGCCCGTCCCAAACCCCCGCCGCAAGGTGTCAGCCAGGCGGAAGCGGAGCAGATTCTGAACTCTATGGAGCGCGAGGAACGCGCCACCCGGAGCGAGCAACAGCGGCGCTACCATGGCAGCGCGGGGGGGATCAAGGATTGGTGATCGCCTGGCTGTTGGCGCCGTGGCTCGTCATCCAGGGATCTCGGCCCGAGCTCAAGGCGACCGTCGACCGGGAGCATCTCGCCGTGGGAGACGATCTGGTCTACTCGGTCCAGGCAGTCAGCCGCTCCACGGCGCCGCTACGGGTGTTGATCCCGACCATCACCGGGTTCGAGATCATCGGACGAAGCGAGCGGAGCTCGGTCTCGCACTTCGGCGGCAGCAGCCGGTCGACCACGCTCGAGCTTCGCCTCCGGGCGCTCAAGCCGGGTAAGTGGGCCATCGGTCCGGCGCGGGCGGTGCAGGGAACGGCCGAGGTGGTGGCACCGGCCGTCACGGTCCGGGTGGATGAGTTGCCGGGAGCCACCGCGATGGCCGCGAATCCGTCGCTGCGCGCCTTGCTTGAGCAGGCACCGCCGCCAGCGACCGCGGGTCAGCCGGCGGTGAACCTGGCGCTTTCCTCCCGGCGCGGGGCCGTGGGCGACCAGATCGACGTGCTGACGGCAGCCTGGTTTCCGCGCGAGCTTCGCGTGCGCCTGCGCCGCCCGCCGACTCTGCAACCGCCCGTGATCGAGGGCGTGTGGAGCTATCCTCAGCCGGTGCCGCCGGGCATCGCCGCGACCCGGACCGTGGGCGGCACCCTCTACGACCTGTTCGTGGCGCATCAGGTTGTGTTCCCGCTCCGGCCCGGGCGAATCGTCGTGACGCCCGCGGTGCTCAAGTACAGCGTGCCGCTCGCCCTCCAGTTCTTCAGCCAGGAGGAGCGCTACACGCTCACCAGCGCACCGGAAACCCTGTCGGTCGCAGCCACGCCGACCGAAGGGCGGCCGGCCGGCTACACCGGTGCGGTGGGACGCGAGCTCACGCTCACCCGCAGCGTGGAGCCCGCGACGGCGGTGCCAGGGGAACCGGTGTCGGTATCATTCGAATTGACCGGCGAGGGTAACCCCGCGCTGTGGCCCGCGCCGCAGCTCGCGTGGCCCGAGGGCGTGAGGTCGTATCCCGATGGCACCGACGAGCGTCTCGTCGTCAACCAGGGACGTTTAGGCGGCACCAAGACATTTCGGTTCACCCTCGTGCCTGATTCGTCGGGCACGCTTGCGCTGCCGGGAGCCCAGTACGCCTACTACGACGGAGGTGCGGGAGCGTTCCGCACCGCTCAGCTCGCGGGGGATCGGTTGGTGGTCGCTGCGGGGACCGAAGCAAAAGCGTCTCGCCCTCCGCCCCCGGCGCTGCTGCCGATGCGAGGTGCCCCGTGGGCCTGGCGGGCACGGAGAGCCGTCCCCGACATCGCATGGCTGGTCGCGGCGTTGCTGCCGCCGATCGCGCTGCTGCTGCGGAGGCTTCGTGCGCGCCGGCGCCCGGCGCGACCTGCGGCACCCGCTCCGGACGCCGCCACGCTCGAGGGCGAGGTAGAGGCGCTGGTCCGCACGCTCGCTCCCAATGCGGAGGCACTGGGGGATGGGGGGCTGATCGCCGCGCTCCGCGCCGCGGGTCTCGAGCAGGAGAGTGCCGCACGCCTGGTGCTGGTGCGTGACCGGTTGCGCGAGCTCCGATACGGACCATCCGGGGACCCGATCACGCCCGACCTCGCCCGCGAGGCGCGACAGCTGCTCGAGACCCTTCGCACCGACGCGTCACGCCGACGCGCGACCCTCGCAGCTTCGCTGGTGATCGCCCTGATCGGCGGAGGCGCAGGGCCCGACCAGATGGTCGCCCAGGCCCCCAGCCCCGCGCGGCTGTATGCCGCCGGATCCCTGCATGCGGCGGCCAGTGGCTTCCTGCGGGAGCTCGAGAGGGATCCGCGTGATCCGGCGACCTGGTACAACCTCGGGGCCACGTATTATCGCCTCGGGCTCGACGGCCGCGCGGCAGCCGCATGGCTGCAAGCGCACCGCCTCGCGCCCCGCGACCGAACAGTCAATCGCGCCCTGAGCCTGGTTCCGCCACCGGAAACGGCCAGCGCGTCTCGGCTCTGGATCCCTCCGGTCAGCTGGCCGGAGCTGGCATTGGTTGCCATCCCTCTCTGGGTCGCCGGCTGGGCACTCCTGATCTGGCGGCCGCGCCGCCGGGACATCGGCGTCGCACTCGCGCTCCTGGGCGCGCTGTGCGCCACAGCGGCCGTAGTCCTCCGCATCCGGGAAGAGCGGCCGGTGGCGATCCTGCTGAGCGGCACGCCGCTGCAACTGTCGCCCCACGAGCGCGCACCCACCATCGCACCGCTCGAGGCCGGCACGGCAGTGGGGCTGGTTCGTCGGGAGCCCCATTGGAGCATGGTGAACGCACCCGGCGGCCGGCTGGGCTGGGTGCCCACCGACTCGATGTTTCGGCTCCGGAGCCTGTGACGGTGGCCCGCCGCGTTGCCATCCTGCCGGATGCCGTGGCCGACCAGATCGCGG
>DASSUE010000109.1:0-6445 GCA_035707305.1 Gemmatimonadales bacterium | reverse complement strand
CCGCACCTCGATATCGCCCTCAAATGCAGCGTCGGCGCGGTCCGGGTGGAGTGGGTAAATTGAAGCGATGTCGCCGCTCGAAACGCTCGGCTGGACGCTCGGCACCTCCTTCGCGTCGGGGCTGAATCTTTACGCCACCGTGGCGGCCGCCGGGCTGCTGCAGCACTTCGGCGTCATCCACCTTCCTCCGGCTCTGCAAGTCCTCGCGCTTCCGCTAGTCTGGGGTATTGCGCTCGCGCTGTTCGTCATCGAATTCGTGGCCGACAAGATTCCGGTGTTCGACACCGCGTGGGACACCGTCCACACGTTCATCCGCCCGCCGGCCGCGGCGATTTTGGCGTACGGCGCGTTCGGTGACGTCCCGGAAGGGTGGAAGTACGGCGCGGCGCTCCTCGCGGGCAGCGTGGCGTTGACGTCGCATGGCGCCAAGGCGACCACACGTGCCGCGGCGAACGCCAGCCCGGAGCCCTTCAGCAACTGGATCCTCAGCGCGGTCGAAGACGCGTTCGCGATCGGACTCGCCTGGCTCGCAGCCGAGCACCCGATCCTCACCGGCGTCATCGTCCTGGTGCTGGTGATCCTGTGCGTGTTCCTGATCTGGAAGCTCTTCGGGTTCTTCCAACGGGTCGTCGCGCGGATTCGCGGCGCGCCGCTGGCCCAGCCGAGCGGCACCGGGACGCGCCCGGGTTAGGACCGCTTCGTCATCCGTCCGCCCGGACGGTGCGCACCGGGTCCCCAACGCCCGCGGACAGCCGCGCCACCGCCGAACCGTCCCTCACCGCGATCTCCACCGTACCGCCCGATCCGACGAACGCCACCAGCTCCCCCGACGCGACGTCGGCGAACGTGCGTCGGAGCGGGACGCGGGCACCGGCGATTTCAATCAGATCGCCCGCCTCCGGCGGCAGACTGGTCACGAGGGTTCCGAACCGGTCCACGTGTACCACCTGACCGAGGATCGCATTTCCTTGGCGCATCACGCCGACGGATGCGAGCCGCACGGGAGGCGCATCAACCCGGCCGCCCAGTTGCTCGAGCGGCATTCCGGTGGCGATCGCGGCCGCGGCAGGAGCGAAGACATCCCGCCCGTGAAACGTGGCGGAGCTTACCGGCGGCAGCGGCAGCCGGACGATCGTCTCGGCTGCGTCCAGCGCTGGCGTGAACACTCCGTTATCGGGACCCACGAAGTACTGACCTTCCGACTGAAGGGCAATGGCCGCCCGCGTGCTTCCGACGCCGGGATCGACGACGGCCAGATGGACCGTCGAGGGGGGAAACGTGTGCCGGGTTCTGCCGAGCACATAGGCCGCGGCACTGATGTCGCCAGGCGGGATGTCGTGACTGATGTCGGCAAGTATGGCGTTGGGAGCGCGGGTCAACAGGACACCGCGCATCTCGCCCACGTACGAATCGCGAGTGCCGAAGTCGGTCAGCAGGGTGATGATGACGGGCATTGGCCCGCCGGTCAGCCGCGTAGAATCGGAAGCTCGACCGATCGGCCGGCGGCCTGTGTGACGAGGCCGGTCGCGATGGCCCGGAGGGCCGCGGCGGCCGGACTGGCGGGCGCCGCGATCACGACCGGCTTGCCCTGGTCGGCGGCTGCGGCAAGGCCGGGCTGGAGCGGGATCTCGCCGAGCAGCGGTGCGCCGATCTCGTCGGCCAGGCGGCGTCCCCCACCCGACGCGAAGAACTCCAGCCGCCGGCCGGTCTCGGGATCGGTGTAGCCACTCATGTTCTCGACCACACCGACCACCGGCACGCCAACCCGCTCGAACATCCGCGCGCCACGAAGCGCGTCGCCCACGGCGACTTCCTGTGGGGTGGTCACGATGACCGCGCCCGAAACGTGGGTGGACTGTACCAGTGAGAGCTGCGCATCACCGGTCCCGGGCGGAAGGTCGACGAAGAAATAGTCCAGCCGCCCCCAATCCACGTCGCGCAGGAACTGCTGGACCACCTTCATGATGATCGGCCCGCGCCAGATGGCGGGTGCGTCGCGCTCCACCAGGAATCCCAGCGACATCAGCTTGACGCCGTATGCCGCCAGCGGCTGGATTCGCCCGCCCAGCACGGGCGGCTTGTCGAATACGCCGAACATCCGCGGGATGTTGGGGCCGTAGATGTCCGCGTCCATGATGGCGACCGCGTGGCCGGCCTCGGCCAGTGCAACGGCGAGGTTGGCGGCCACCGTCGACTTGCCCACGCCGCCTTTGCCTGACGAGATGGCGATGATCTTGCCGAGGTTGGGCTGCTCGGGCGGCGGCGGCGGGGCGATGCTGGCCGGCACGGCGCCGGGCGGCGGATGCGTCGCGCGTGCCGGCCCGCCCGGATCGGCCACCGCGATCTTCACATCTTCCCGCCGTACCCCTTCGACACTGCTGACGGCGCTGCGCGCTTCCCGCACCAGGGTGGCCGGATCCTCGCGCGACAGCAGGAAGGTGAATGACACGCCGCCCTCGGGCGTCACCACCAGGTCGCGGACCATGCCCGCCGATAGGAGGTCGCTGTCCAGGCGGGGATTCCGAATGCGGGAGAGCGCGGCGATGACGCGCGCGTTGAGGGATTCCGTCACGGGGGTCAGACCGCTTCGACGGTCTTCACTTCCGGCACCAGCTCCCGCAGCCGGCTTTCGATGCCCTGCCGCAGGGTGACGCTCGCCGCGCTGCAGCCGTGGCAGGTGCCGCCCAGCCGGAGCAGCAGCCTCCCTTCCCCCTCGTCGAAGTCCACCACTTCCACGTGCCCACGGTGGGAGGCGATGTAGGGCCGGAGGAGGTCGAGGGTTTTCTCGATGCGGTCGATGACGTCCATGTCGGGACGGTAATTCCTAGCGCGGATGTCGGCAATATGTCGCGTCAGGGCCGGCCGTTGTCGGACAGGTAGGTTCGCGCGGCTGCCAACACAGTAGCCTGGACGTCGGCCAGTGAGCCCACCAGCGCGAGCCCCGCTGCCTTCATATGCCCCCCACCGCCGAACTGCCTCGCGAAGGCCGCGACATCGACGCTCCCCACCGACCGGAGTGACACCTTGATGCGTCCAGCCGAGACTTCGCGGAACAACAGCGCCATCCGCACGCCCTCAACCGAGCGGGGATACTCCACGACTCCATCGAGATCATCGGAGGTGAGGCCATACCGCTCGACCGCGCCGGGCGGCACGGTCACCCAGGCGAGCCCGATCTCCGGCTCCACGACCAGGGTCTGCAGCGCCTCTCCCAACAGCCGCGGCCGGCCTTCCGGGGCCCGGGCGTATACCTCGAGGTAAATCCCTTCCGGATCGAGCCCGGTCTCGAGCAGCTCGGCCGCGATCCGGAGCGTGCGTGGATGAGTGTTGCTGAACCGGAAGCCGCCGGTGTCGGTGAGCAGCGCGACGTACAGTCCTCGCGCCGCCGCCTGCTCGAGCCGCCAACCGTTCGCCTTCGCGATCTCGAACACGAGCTCGCCGGTGGCCGACGCCGTGGGGTCGACGTAGCGCGGCCCCGGGGGCAGCGCCCCCTGGCTCACGTGGTGGTCGATACACGCCACCGGCACGCCTCGCTCCCGAACGGACTCGGCCAGCATGCCGAGCCGGCTGAGCTCGGAAATATCGAGCACCACGATCACGTCCGCGCGCCGAATCTCCTTGACAGCCTCGCCGGTGCGGTCCACGCCAGGGAGCTCGTCGAACAGGAATCGAAACCGTGACGGCGTGGGCGTGGGATTGGTCACGCATACCTCGACGCCGCGGGCCCTCAGCAGGTGGGCAAGGCCTGCCTCGCTGCCCAGCCCGTCGCCGTCGGGGTTGACGTGCGTGGTGAGGCAGACACGCTGGCCGGAATGGAACACGGCGGCTAGCGCTTCGGCAGCGGCAAGCTCCTCGGCGGTCAGGGTCGGCATGAGGGAATACTAAGGGAGCCGTGACCGGGCAGCAGTGAGCGGCGAGCAGTGCTCGCCGCTCCCCACGTTGCCGTCTATCGCCGCGCCAGCCGGGAGTGGGACTTGCTGTAGGTGAAGTAGATGACGAGTCCGATCACCAGCCAGATGATCAGCCGTTCCCAGGTTCGCCAGGGCAACGCCGACATCAGATAGAAGGAGGTCAGTGCGCCGAGCGGTGCCACGAGCCAGACCGCCGGGGTCTTGAACGGGCGGGGAAGATCGGGCTGGCGGATCCGCAGCACGAGAATGCCGATCGAGACGATGACGAATGCCAGGAGGGTGCCGATTGAAACCAGCGAGCCAGCCTCCCGCACCGTAAGGAGTCCGGCGGGGATCACGACGCCGATGCCGGTGATGATTTGGGTGATCCAGGGGGTCCGGAACTTGGGATGAATGCGGTTCACCCACCCGGGCAGCAGTCCGTCGTTCGACATGGAGTAGAACACGCGGGACTGGCCGAGGAGCATCACCAGGATCACCGAGCTCAATCCCGCGATCGCGCCGACCTTGATCAGGGTGGCGAACCAGCCCAGCCCTGCCCGGTCGGCGACCAGTGCGATCGGGTCGGGCACGTCCAGCTCGCGGTAGGGGACCACGCCGGCGGCGATACCTGATACGATGATGTAAAGGATGGTGCAGATGATCAGCGACCCGATGATGCCGATGGGCATGTCGCGTTGCGGGTTCTTGGCTTCCTGCGCGGCTGTGCTCACCGCATCGAATCCGATGTAGGCGAAGAACACCACGCCGGCGCCCGCCACGACCCCGGTCCAGCCGAAGTGCTCGCGCGGCCCCTCATTGGGCGGAATGAACGGGGTCCAGTTCTCCGGCATCACGTGCGGCGCCGCGAGAGCGATGAAGAGCAGTACGACGGACACCTTGATCACAACGATCACGTTGTTGACGTTGGCCGACTCCTTGATGCCGACAACCAGAAGCGCGGTGACCAGTGCGACGATGAGCACGGCAGGAAGATTGAAGACTGCGGTCACGGTGGATCCGTCGGCGAGCGTCACGATCTGGCCTCGTGCCGCGGTGAGCGCCGGCGGAATGTTGATGCCGAAGTCGCGCAGAAAGCTCACGACATACCCCGACCAGCCGATGGCCACGGTCACGGCCCCGAGCGCGTACTCGAGGATCAGGTCCCAGCCGATGACCCAGGCGAAGAACTCGCCGAGGGTGGCGTATCCGTAGGTGTACGCGCTGCCGGCGATCGGGACGACCGAGGCAAACTCGGCGTAGCACAGCGCGGCGAAGACGGACGCCAACCCGGCCAGCACGAACGACAGCACGACGGCGGGGCCGGCATTCTGAGCGGCGACGGTGCCGGTCAACACGAAGATGCCGGTACCGATGATGGCGCCGATCCCCAGCGTCACGAGATTGAACGCTCCCAGCGAGCGCTTGAGGCTATGCTCGCTCTCGATCGCGGCCTCGGCCTGGAGATCGGCGATGCTCTTCCGCCGGAGGAGCTTGGATCCGGTCGTGGGTTGCACCAGAGTCGACTCGGGCAGACTCATAGAAGCAGCTCCTGTCAGGGCGGACCGAGTAAGAAGTGAGGGACGGAGAAACGTTACTGCTTGGAGTAGTTCGGAGCTTCCCGGGTGATGGTGACATCGTGCGGGTGCGACTCTCGAAGTCCCGCCGCCGTGACACGAAGCATCTCGACGTCGCACTGGAGCGCGGAGACGTCGGCCACGCCGCAATAGCCCATGCCGCTCCGCAGCCCGCCTACCATCTGAAACAGTACGTCGGCGACCGGGCCTTTGTATGGCACCCGCCCCTCGATGCCTTCGGGCACCATCTTGGTGGGCGTCATCTCGCCTTCCTGGAAGTAGCGGTCGGCGCTCCCGTCCTGCATGGCAGACAGGCTTCCCATCCCCCGAATCATCTTGAACCGCCGCCCCTCCGCCAGGACCGCCTCGCCGGGACTCTCTTCGGTGCCGGCGAGCATCGAGCCCATCATGGCGGATGACGCCCCGGCGGCGATCGCCTTGACCACGTCGCCGGAGTACTTGATGCCACCATCCGCGATAATGGGGACGTCGCCCGCGCCGCGCCGCGCATCCTGGATCGCGGTGACCTGGGGAACGCCGACGCCGGTGACCACCCGCGTCGTGCAAATGCTGCCTGGGCCGATGCCGACCTTGACGGCATCGGCGCCCCGGCGGACCAGCTCCCGCGCGCCGGCCTCCGTGGCCACGTTCCCCGCGATCACCTCGACCTCGGGGAACGCTTCCTTGATGGCGTCGAGCGCCTGGAGCACGCCCTCGCTGTGGCCGTGTGCCGAGTCCACGCAGAGCACGTCCACGCCGGCACCGACCAGCGCGCGAGCCCGCGACACCGCATCCGGCGCACCGCCCACGGCGGCGGCTACACGCAGCCGCCCGTGTTGATCCTTGTTGGCGTCCGGGTGCTCGCGCCGCTTGAAGATGTCCTTCACCGTGATCAGCCCCTTGAGCACGCCCCGCGCGTCCACCACCGGCAGCTTCTCGATGCGATGCCGAGCGAGGATGCGCTCCGCCTCGTCGAGG